>DUML01000004.1 GCA_012839895.1 Peptococcaceae bacterium
CCCGCTTTCCTTTACACGTTTGACAGCCATTAACTTATACTCTTTATCAAAAGTTCTCATATGGGACACCTCCGTGATTTTATTTTATCACACGTTCTGTGTGTCCATAAAATCGCGGTAAGGTCAAACTGTCATATTTCACTTCGAGAATATAAACTCCTGCGATGGGTATAGGTACAGGTTCGGGCTTCAGAAAGTCATGAATACTATACCTGGTACGCAAATCACTATCTATGGTCACCCGCACATTTCCCAGCGGGTAGATATAAGACTCCCGCTTGTAGTCCACGATATTTTTGGGCCGAAGCAACTGGTAATGCATTTTAGCATAAAGCTCTAAACACAGGGGATCACCGTTTTCTTTTAATGCAGCAAAATCACCTGCAAGCAGGCGCTTACATTCTTTTTCGGTGATGACAGCGCTCTTTTTAAAACATATGCCATTCTTCTTGCTCTTTTTTTAGGCGAATAAATGACGTGTCGTTGTTGTAAAGACGCAAGCGGAACTTTTCCCGCTCGCTAAATCCCTCTATCTTTTCTCTTAAGGCTTTATCATTGTAATTGTCAAAGTACAGGCTCTTAACTCGATAGCTGCCCTCTACAGCATGTTTGTCAAGGCTAGCCACTAATGGCAGCCTTGCCCTTAGCTCTAAAACGTCGGCATAATTTATATAATGTTTCAGCTCATGCCTGCCTTGGGGCTCGCTCACTTTTTTCACTCCTTCGTTGTAGGATAATTAATTTTAGCCAGTAAAACTGAAGGAAAATTGTCGGCTATCTGAACTTTATCTGAAGATTACAAAATGATCTGCGTAAGTCTTCGGATGCAAATGCGTAAGTCTTATACTGTCAATATAATAGAAAGCGGACGCATCCTTATTCTTTTCTGCGTCCGCCTATTAAATCTTTTTTAACCTTGAGGCAAAAAAAAACTAACTGGCAGGCTCAAAGACCTGCCAGTTGTTAGTTGTTCTTATTATAAAGCTATTAAAAGAGTCCATACCTAAAACCAGGGATATTGACTCATCACAGAAGAATAAAACAGAATACGCCCGGACAATTCACCAATTACCACACTGAATAAAGCAACAGAAATTATTGTGCTGCTGGATTTACCGTTGGCTACAAACAAACCAGCCAAAGCCACCGGGATTAGGATGCCTAAAACAAGTCTTACAACAAAGATAGCGGAAGCAAAAGTAGCTGCCACTGCCGCAGATTGTTCGGCGGAAGCCCCATAGGTCTGAGCAAATAAAGCCAGAACTACTACAGTAGCAATTACTGCACCCAGTATAACCCAACCAAAAACTTTTTTGGCTTTCAGGCTGGTTTCGTCTTCAGATTTACCTAGCAGCAAAGCGACTGAAACCGCTCCTAACAATACTGCCGTAAGAATGAAAGCGGCGGTAGTCTGCAAAGAATCCCAAGCCAGTCTCGCCGGCAGGGCATAGACCTTACTGGATATTACAATAGCTGCTAAGCCGACTATACTTAGAGCGGCACCTACTATTTTACGGGAAGATTTATCAGGAGTTTTCCACCACATATAGCTGTAGATAAGGGCTAAGACTCCTACTACCAAGAAAAAAGCAATTTCTAAACTTAGCATCGATTGGCCCAGATTAAAAAGTGCCCTATAGGCTGCAAAAGGCCGGCCCAAATGAAATATTGAGAATAATAACCCGACAGCAACTAAGGGCAGTACCGCCATGCCACCCATTCTAAACTGTTTCAGATTGGCTTCGGTTATTGTCGCCGGAGAAAAATACTCCACCAGAGTAAGCATTATAGCCAGACCTATGGCCCATTGTCCAAATACCGTAAATATAACTAACGGCAATTCCCAGGTACTCATTCAAAGGCCTCCTCTCTATTTCTTAAATGCTTTCGCAGGATTAATAATAATAGACGGATTTGTTATGGCAGCAGCCGGCATCCCCGGGAATTCTTGGACACCGGAATATTTGGCTTTTAATTCTTCCAGATCCCCTGCTGCGAGATTACCGCCAGGGCATGCTTCTACGCAACGAGGTTGCAGCCCTTGGTCGATTCGTTCTTTACAGTAACTGCACTTACTTGTTTTGCCTTCTTCGGGATCGTACTGAGGAACACCATAAGGACAAGCCATAACGCACATTCTACAGCCAATACACTTACTGTGGTCCTGATATACTATCCCGTTATCCAGCTTGGTATAAGCCCCAACCGGACAATTAACCAGACATTGAGGCTTTTCGCAGTGATTGCAACCCATAGACAAAGTAGCGTGCATTACCGGGTAATCATTATTGAATTGTCGTACACGACGAAAACTAACGGCCGGCGCAGTCTGCTGTTCGGACTTGCAAGCTACCTGACAGGTTTGACAACCATAACAATTTGCCATATTCATATAAAAACCAACTTGTTTTGCCATCGATTACGCCTCCTTCCTGATCTCTACCAAAGTGTTATTGCAACTATGTCCACCGCCCAAAGGCTCAACAAAATCACTGGTTACATAACTGCTGCTGCCGCCTTGTTGTTCCCACCATCCATTTTCCAAAGCAACAATACCTTTCTTGATATGCGCCTTGACATCAGCTACACAACGGTGTTCACCACGGTCATTATAAACAACGACTCTGTCTCCGTCTTTTATGCCACGTGCTGCAGCATCTTCCGGATGAATCAAAACATGGGGAGTAGAACCTGTTGCTTCACAGATCCAAGGCAATGTCCCAAAGGTGGAATGAATAGTACGGTTGATTTTTCTTTGAACCGCCATCAACGGGTATTTGGCTGCCAATTGCCGGTCACCGTAAATAAATTCATTGGGACGGATGTAAGTTACTACTGGGTTAAATCCCTTGGATTTCCACATTGGCACGAATAGTTCCGCTTTTTTGGTTGGAGTTTTAAAGATGCCATCCTTGTAGGGTATATAAGGATCAGGAGTAGCAAGAACAGGTCCCTTTTTCAACTGTTCAAGGGTGATGCCGGTTCCCTTCAAGCATACCTCGATAAGTTCCTCGGGAGTTTTATCAAAAGCTTCTCCAAAGCCCAAGCGTTTAGCCAGCATTTGGAAGATTTCCAGATCTGATTTGGCTTGACCGGGTGGATCAACGGCTTTTTCCATTAATTGTACATAATGGTGACGATTATGAGCTAAGAGATCCGTATATTCAAAGACCGTAGTACATGGCAAAACAAGATCAGCGTATAAAGCCGTGGAAGTCATCAAGCTGTCTACTACAACCACAAAGGGAATCTTCTTCAGTGCCGCTTTAACTTTATTGGTATTCGGATATTGAGTCATCATGCTGGTGGTCATTATCCACATGAAACCAATTTTATTAGGTTTATCAGCTAAGATATATTCACCAAATTTAGGAGACGGGATAGTGCCAAATTGCCCTTGGGGTTTGGGGGAAGGAATAGCATCGTTAACTTTAATATTAGTTCCTACTCCGCCGGCATCGCATACTCCGCCTCCGGCTTTGCCGAAATTGCCGGTAAAGGCAGCTAAATAGAACTGAGCACCAACAGCATAGGAACCATATTCTGTTCTTTGGAAACCGCCCATGTTTTGAATAATCATAGCCGGTTTACTGGTCGCATATTCCCGAGCCAGACGAATGACTGTTTCCGCAGGTACGTGGGTTTCCTCTTGTACTTTCTCCGGGGTCCATTTTTTAGCTTCGTTATAAATCAAATCAAAAACAGTGGTATACTTAGCAGCGAGATCGGTACCGGCCACGCTCAAAGCCGGAACGATTCCCTCTTGATCATGAGGGACTATGCCCTTGCTTATTTCGTCATAAACCAGGTAGCCTGTCTCGCTTCCCTCAGCTTTGATTTGATCGCCTGTGGCCTTGTCTACCAGGAAAGGAACACCGGTATGTTTCAGTAAGAAATCTTTATCGTATAATTCTTCTTCGATAATAATCTTCAGCATTCCAAGCCCAAGGGCCGCATCAGTACCAGGGAGAATAGGTACCCATTCATCTGATTTGGCTGCAGTCTCACTGAAACGCGGATCAATCGTAACCATCCGGGCACCCTTGCTCATGGCATCCATGTATTTGTAGAAATAAGACTGCATAGTAACTGCAGGGTTTGTTCCCCAAACCAGAATATACTTGCTGTCCTGAATAGTATCCCTTGTATCTTCATAACGTGATCCTAACATCGGCGGCATAGTTGTCGTTACAACCTGACAGCACAAAGAGCCAACTAATGTGGTACAGCCGCCGAGGTAATTGAAAAAGGCAGCTGCCACCCCATTTACCAGTTGGCCAAAGTTTCCAGAGCCAGTCTTATAACAAAGCCCTTGATTACCTAATTCCCTTTGAGTTTCCTTAATTTTGGTAACGATTAAATCTAACGCTTCATCCCAACTAATTTCTTTCCATTTGCCCTCTCCTTTTTCCCCGGTTCTGAGCAATGGCATTTTAATTCTATCGGGATGATTAACCCATTGTACACGGCTCAAACCTCTTAAACATGCTTTAGTGGGGTCATTGGGATAGTTAGCCTCAATTTTAACTAGTTTTCCGTCCACAACATACCCTTTAAGGTTATGATGCAAACATTCCATAGTACAACTTGATGTGAAAGTTTTAGCATTTTTAAAATCAACCGGAGCGCCTTCGGCTACATCTGCACCTGAAGCAACCATGCCAACGCCACCCAAAGCAACGGTAGCAGCAACAGCACCCGTACCTTTAATAAAGGTTCTTCTGGTCATGTTGGTGGCAGGTTTCAAATCCTTGCTTTCATTTGACATATTTTTTCCCCTTTCTCCCTTATTTTTTCATTCCAAGTTCAAAGCAGAATTGTGATAGCTAATCTTACCAGTAGTTTTAAAAACTATTTAGAAATATAATATCCCCAGGTCCCCATTCAAGCCGACATTGAAAACTCTTGTCTGTTTCACCACCCCCTTTTTCCCAAACCAGAAACCACATAGTTTTTCTCCTTTACCTACCGCTGCCTAACCTTATCTACTCTAATAAACGTTTAAAACAGTTTTTTCATTCGCGCTTTTTATATAATTCGATATTTTTATTACTTTTTTAACCCAACTAAAATTTGAATCTTCTGGAACTATTTACTTTGGTTTATCAGCCTTAACTGGTATGCTTAAAATAAAAAAAAATTAAGCGATTGTTGAAAAAGCGAAAGGAATGGCAAATTATTTCGTTATATAAACTATGGATGAAAATAACATATGAATGAATTCAAACCTGTTTTTTTCTAGCCTGCTTAACAGTATGCAGTTGAAAAGGAGTAATGATTATAATGAGCAGCGCTTGTAAGCAAAGTTGTGGTTTGGTTAATTTTTGCAGGTATCAATATCAATTTATCGATTCAGGCCAGGTTTTTCAGGCTTTGTATGAAAAATACAAGTACCTGATTTATAACTTTTTTTACAAAAAAACTAATTACAACAATGCAACAGCTGAGGATCTAACTCAGGAAACCTTTATTAAAGTCTACCGAAGTTTGCCTAAAATTGATAGTTACTGTAATATAGTGGGTTGGCTTTACGTTATTGCCACCAATACCTTACGGGATTACCAACGTAAAAACCATCGCAAGCCCCAATATAATAATGAACTGGACTTGGATTCCATAAATCTCAAACCCGAAAAAGACGAATGTCCCAGCAACTTGCTGTTTCAAAATGATCTCAAATATCAGTTAAGTGAGATCATTAAAAGCCTGCCGCCAAAATACTGTACTGCTATTTATTTGCATGATTACGAAAACCGCACCTATGCTGAAGCCGCCTCAAAAATGAATATTAGTGTAGCAGCCTATACATCACTGTTAAACCGGGCCCGTTTAAAATTGAAAGAGGCCGTTATTGCCAATCTTTTCAAAGTAGATATTAATACCTTGTCAAAAAACGAATCTAACACACTAAGCAAATGGTTGGCTCTCACAAATATTTTTGAGGATATTTCCGAACCAATTGAAAAAGGAATGCAGGCTTATTTCAATCAAGATGCGGCCTCTTACAATGATCACGATTATTATGACTATCACAGTGTGATAGATAACTGCATACTTGAAAAATATCCTTTGCAAAAAAAACATATTGTAGCTGATTTTGGTATGGGGACAGGTATTTTTACCGCTAAACTCAGCCGCTATGTACAAAGAGTTGATGGTTACGACTATTCTCAGGAAATGTGTGAACTTGCCAGAGTAAAGAACAATTTTTGAGTTTTCTGAGAAATGCCGGACTAAAAAATATCTGGGTCGAAGTGCGTAAGGATCTTCCTAAAAAATACAAAACTTCTTCGGGTAAAATAATCGAAATTCCAACGATCATGGGAGGGGGAGAAAAATAAAACCCTAGGGATTATGTTAATAGCTGTAACTTATGATTCCTGGGTATAGAGTTTGTAAAAAGCAAAAATGTCCGGTTTCCCGGACGTTTTTATTTTCTGAATCTAATAATATTTGAATTTCTGATACACAATAGTATTTTAATTCATGTATTGTGGATTGCTGATAGAAAACTCAATCTCCCCTCTGGAATTAAAAAGAGTCGCGTCTTTGATACCGCTTGCCTTTAAATGCTTAAAGAGATTTTCCCACATGAGAATGCGTAAACCATCACGATTCCCATAATGGTCAATTATTTTTTCGGCAAGCCCCGGTATTTCCTTTCCTATCCAGGCATAGTGCAGAACTTTTTGATGGATGGCAGCCAGTCTGCACCGTCTTTGGCCTGCTCATATTTTTCAAGCATGTAATTACCCTGATTATCTTTTTTATAAGTAATGGCCGAAAGAACGACGCTGCCACTTTCCATTTCCAACACATTGCCGTAAATCTTGTAGGTTGCGCTGAAGGTGGTTACAAATACCTTTAACAGCCCGTTTTCTTCATAGCTCCCAAAAATTTTGGGTGCAACTATGGTAAATCCCCGTTCACGTTGAGAGTATGTTTCCATTTCTGTAGCATACACCATTTTCTCTATCGGATCATTCCCATCATACACAAAGTCCGGTAGTTTGATTTCCTGCCTGATTGATAAAGCTTCATACCATTCCTGCGGGGTCAGGGTTTCGTCTGTCACATTGTTGCGAACACCCAGTATCTCTTTGCATAACTGCATCATAATATGCCCCCGAAGCCCCTCGACTTTGCCGCTTGCAAACTGGGAGAGCATGAATTGAAGCGCTTCCTCTCCGCCGAATTTAATAATCTTCTCGTATTCTTCTCGATGTGCCTGAATATAAGCACGGGGATTTGTGGCTTCCAAAATGCCAACGGTATTAATCCGGTTAGCCATTGATATTTTGCGAAGCTTGCGAATTGTATAAAGTACGAATTGAAATACTCCCTGCGCAATATCCTGAATACTATCTCATTCGAATATAATCTTCCCGCCCGGGACCAACCGAAACGTATTCAATGGGGCAACCTACCGCCTCTTCCAGATAGTTAATGTAATTCAAAGCAGCCTTAGGCAGATCTCCAGGGCTCCTGCACTGAGAAATATCCGTTTTGAACCCTTCCAGATATTCATACACCGGTTTTGCTCTCATTAACCTGTCGCCTACCGGGAACTGTTCACACCGGACTCCGTCAATTTCGTAAGCAACACAGACAGGAATTTTGTCAAGATAAGATAGGACATCCAGTTTGGTCAACGCCAGGATGTCTGCGCCCTGGAGCTTAACCCCGTCAGCCACTTTATCTTTTAGCGTCTCCGGAAAAAAGAAGATTGTTTCGTTCTAGCATTCTATCCAGCAAATCGCCTTGGTCTTCGCGAGATGAGTGGTCTACTTGTGCCGACGATGAGCTCGGCGCTCCGACATACCCTTGCGGCTTCACCGCTACTTTTTGCCGTAAGCCTTCATATGAAGTTGGCTGCTTTCGTTGCTCATCATGCGAACGCATAGGCTCATCTCTCCTTTAAGTTCGGTCCTTCCGGTTTCCGCCGTCGCTTACTCCCGTACTATGACCTCTGCTGACTTCTGCAGATTCAGCGCACCCTTTCGAGTGCGGTTACGAAGTAACTTCGCGTTCCCTGCAGACCTCCCCAGATAAGAACGTTATCTTTCTGCCCGCGCTTGCCCAAGTATACTACCATAACTCTTGGCGGCTTTGGATTTAATCTTGTTATGGAGACTCATCCAGTTATGACAGCCTCAAATTGGGTTCGTGTACCTCAAGCCGTGCATTTGCCTTAAACTTCCTTCAGATTCCGCCTCACGACGGACACCCTTGTTCTCGGCTACGGTAGGCGCTCGCCAGCCCCCGTTCCGGACTTTCACCGTATAGATAAAGCCCATGCTGGGCGTACATATAAAAAAACCCTTGATGCCAAGGGTTTTATCACAATTAACAATATTTATTGACCAATTTATATTTGACCATATGCTTATAAATAGCAAGCGCAACAAGTGAAGCTATATTTTATTTATTTAAAAACCTGTTAAAATGCCGTTCCGTTTATATTTCCTGAAAACTGTCCGTTTTTAACGGTAAACCAATGAGTCGCGCCGTCAATAAAGGATTCTGGGTCAGGAGAACTTCCAAAAACTGAAGCCGGTTCGGAATTTACATTATCATACCTTGCCTTGGAACCATCGTTTCCGCTAAGTATCATTTTATAGGTGCATAGCCCCATTATAGGTGTAAAATTCTCATGCCTGATAGTGTCTTCTAAATAATATTGGGCAGCATACCCTCCATCAATGGCCACATATTCAAAAAGAAGATCTAGGGCGCCGTCTTTAAATACTTCTAAGCGCAGGGAATCGGTATCTGCATCAAACTTGACTTTAAGCTCCAGTTTATTGCCCTGGGCATTGGTTCCTGTAAGCTGGTATCCTGTGGTTTCATCATAAGTCAATTGAGCATCTTCCGCCCAGGCTTGCTGTATCATCTGGTTTTCCGTCCCGATATCAAATTTGCCGGAGAGTTCCACTGACCTACCTATAAAATCCAAAGGCAAAACATACTCAAATATATTGGCATCGAACACCGAGACATTGGGAAGACCGGGACCGACAATTTCATGGTTTTGATCTACTACATAATCTTCGAATCTCTTCCTCGCCTCTTTAAAAGCATCAAAGCTTTGGTATACCATTTTCTGACCACTATCAGTTTCATCAGAAGCTTTGGATTGTTCCGTCTGCTCCTGCTGACTTGATTGCTCGTTCTGAGCGGTCTCTTCCTGTCCGGCCACTTCATTGCCTTGCGGACTACTGTTCGCTGTTTCACTCTTGCCGCAGGCAGCAATTGAAAACACCAATAATAATGTAACCACAAATATGAATAGCCTTTTCACAAACAAAATCTCCTTCCACTTAGCCTAAGTAAAAGCTCCCCTACAAGCATAAATCTAAGCATAAAATTCATATTAAAAAGCTCATATTAATCAAGACTCTCGCCTAGTTTTACAGATTGAGCAATTGCCTTATCTGCTGTTCTATGGTTTTACCGACCACGTTCTCACCGCCGAAGATAACTATTTCCGTCGGCTTTTTGGACTTTAAGTAATCAGCTGTCTGTGCGGGGATTGTGCCGTCCGTCAGAATAATCGGAGCGTTGTATTTAGCTGCATAAACACTGCCGGCCAGGGAGTCCGGATAATTCTTTCCGGTGGCTAAGCACAGAGTCTCGCCTCCCAGATTGAAATACTCGGCAATGGCCAAAGAGGTTGCATAACGGTCGGCACCACCGATCCTGACGATATTTTCCGTCGTTAAACCGGTAATCTGGGCGGCTTGACTCACGACCACAGAGCCGATGGCTCCCTCCAGACCGATAATATAGATTTTACTCGGCTTGATTTTAGTCAGTTCCTCCCTTACGGCTGCGCTTAGACCGTCTTTTTGAACCAGAAGAATAGGCAACTGATTATGAGCTGCGATACTGCTGACCGCCAAAGCGTCAGGATAATTTTCTCCGCTGGCCAGCACTACCGCTGTTCCCTCCTTGACCTTTAGCTGTTCCGCTATCTTCACGGAGGTATCATAACGGTCGTTACCGACGATCCGGCTGATCTTTGTGTTTATTGCAGCATTTACTTTATCTGCAAAGCTTTGGCTTATAACGCCGGTACCGCCGAGGATATAGACCGTCCCTTCCGGCTTGAGATTAGATTTCAGGTAACTTATGACCTTTTCCTTATCTTTTTCCGAACTGCCCACCAGAAGCAAGGGAGCATTCAGCTGATAAGCCAAAACACTACCGGCTAAAGCGTCCGGATAGTTATTTGCCGTAGCTAAAACAGCATGACTTATTTTATCCGGGTAAGCTGCCCGGGCAATTCTTAAAGCAGTCTCCACTCGATCCGCTCCGGCCAAACGGGCTAGGGAATCATAGACCACAGCGTAATAGCTAAAGTGAGTGGTGGTGAAAACAACTGTCCCGGTAACCGGATCATATTGTCCGTTCATGGAATTCACCCTTCCGCTGCCGTCAATGTACCAAACGGTAATATGCTCCGGTCTGGCCAGCTCCTCAGATGTCGGCGTATAAGGGATAGCTACTGTTACAGGTGCATTGGGATTGCTCCAGTCAATCTGCTTGCCGTCAATAGATAAGGTAAGCTGAATGAGCGGCCTGTCGCCTATAGCGGTTTTTACGTCTTCCGGCAAAGTACTCTTATCCCCTTGCCCAATGGTAATCTGAGCTTTATTCCCGTCTGCGTTAGCAACTCCTGTCAGCATATTAGACGGCACTGTGATGCTGCCTGTACCGGTATTGAGAGTC
>DUML01000130.1 GCA_012839895.1 Peptococcaceae bacterium
CCTACCATAAGAAAAGCCTCTATCTTCTGTCATCTTACACCTCTCCTTTAAATTAATTTAATAATCAGCACTACCATATAATATTCATCAGCTGGCTAATGTGCTACTGTTTTGATGAAAAAGTTAATATTGCTATTGTTTTGATGAAAAAGTTAATTTTAATTTAATTCAATGAAAATTTAAATATGCAAGCATAGGATAAAAAATAAAAGGCGGTCTAAAATTCCCAGACCACCTTTTTCAACAAGTATTTCTCACCGCTCTGCTATTCAACCAAAGTATCAACCTGCACTATATAACTATCAACCTTGGAATAATCTTCCGGGGACATAGCTGTAAAAGTTTTTGTTTCTCCCTCTGCGATGTCGTTTACAGCACCAACTGCTATACCGAGAAGCTTTTTATCCTTATCGTAAAATCCAATAACTAAAGTGAAGGAATGTCCCTTATCATCATTGTTCTTTGCTTCGCCTTCAACAGTAGTCGTACCAAATTCACTTTTTACAGTAATGTTTGTAAATTCGATAGGTATTTCAACATTTTTTCGGCTTGCTACTATAGTATCTACTTGAACCCTGTAGCTATCCGCTTTTGAATAGTCCTCGGAACCCACAGCTGTAAATATCTTCATTTCTCCTCCGTTTAAATCATTTACAGCTCCAGCTGCCGTACCAAGCAGTTTTTTATCCTTGCCATAGAAGCTAACCTTGATGGTAAAGCTGTGAGCTTTATCATCATTATTCACTGCCTCACCAATAACAGTAGTTATTCCATAACTAGTCTTTGCAACAACGTTCCTAAATTCTATTTTGGGACTTGCATCTTCATTCCTTGCATCATCTCCGGGAGTCACTGCATTATCCTGCTGGTTTTTTTCAGCAGTCTTTGGTGTTTGGTTGTCTCCTGGAGATGTATCAGTCTTGTTGCCACTGGAAGCTACTGCTATAATTATTATCAAAATAACAGCTAATGTCCAAAACCACCATCTTTTATAAATAGGTTTCCTCACATTTTATTCCTCCATTGATACTTAGTATGTTTATTTTTAGTCAGTTTCTATTCTAGTATTCAATGGAGAAATAAATAAACTAATCTTTTTTTATTCAACAATAACTTTCGCGTTTACGGGTACTATTTGCACCCATGTTTGTCCCGGATTTAAGCTTATTTCATTCCCGTTTTCATCTGTGTATTGCGTAGCAGAATTTCTTTTGCTTTTTGACCACTTTATATTTATTGCCTTTCCCAGTGTTATATACATTCCACTGCCACTTCCTACAGTGTCAAGCTCCTGTCTGCCCTCAGTATCACCTTTTATATCATAATTTTTTACTCTTTGAATAATTATATTCTTAACCATAAGCTGTTTCCCCGTAACACGTTCCACTTGGGGTTGTCCTTCTTTGAAGCGTTTATATAAGCCTGTTGTAACATCATATGTATAACTGCAGTTATAGGATGCCGAATATTTAATAAAAATATTTTCTGCTTTCACCCCGTTAATAAGCTCAATATCTTCTTTGTTGTACGTAAACACCAGATCTTTCTCCGTACTTTTGCTATAACCAGCTTTGGACGAATAGTTTTGTATTTTTTCCATTGATGTGTAAGAATCCTGCCAGTTGTTTACATCGTTTGTGAGATCCCAGAAGATACTTCCGCCACTGCCCACACCATCGATGTTATTTATTTTTAATTTCCTTATGTCTTCTATAGCCCTGGGACTCCAGCCAAAATGCACATATATAGCATCGTGTTCCATGGCATAATCCAAAAAATAATGCCTTGAACTCCTTACCGGTCCTACTAAATTTGGTTCAACACCCCAAAATATTGGCATCAGCCTTGTCAAACCGCCCTCAACAATTATTTCATATATTACCTGCGCTTTATCTAGACCTCCCTGGGGCAAGCATTTTGTTCCCTGGTTGTCTATCATAACGGCAATTGGCCTCACACCTTTTTCAGGAAAAACAAAAGCTTCAATTTCACTTTTTTGGGCATCATTTAAATCTGTACTGTTATCATCAACACCATCTGCCTGGCTATTGTCTGGAAGAACTTCTTTCTTGGCTTCATCCGAAAGCTTGTCCTCAACACCATTACTCACTTCATTTGATTGATTGCCGGTTTTATTTGAATTCGTGTTACATGAAACAAGCAAAGAAAAGA
>DUML01000005.1 GCA_012839895.1 Peptococcaceae bacterium
GACTCTCAATACCGGTACAGGCAGCATCACAGTGCCGTCTAATATGCTGACAGGAGTTGCTAACGCAGACGGGAATAAAGCTCAGATTACCATTGGGCAAGGGGATAAGAGTACTTTGCCGGAAGACATAAAACTGCTATAGGCGACAGGCCGCTCATTCAGCTTACCTTATCTATTGACGGCAAGCAGATTGACTGGAGCAATCCCAATGCACCTGTAACAGTAGCTATCCCTTATACGCCGACATCTGAGGAGCTAACCAGACCGGAGCATATTACCGTTTGGTATATTGACGGCAGCGGTAGAGTAGATTCCATAAACGGACAATATGACCCGGCTACTGGGACAGTGGTTTTCACTACCACCCACTTCAGCCATTATGCCGTAGTATATGATCCTGTTGCGCGTTTAGCCGGCTTAGACCGGGTGGAGACAGGATTAAGAATTGCCCGGGCTGTTTACCCGGATAAAATAAGTCATGCCGTTTTAGCTACCGCAAATAACTATCCGGACGCTTTAGCCGGAAGTGTTTTGGCTTATCAGTTGGGCGCTCCCCTGCTGCTGGTGGGAAGTTCGGAAGAAGACCAGGAAAAGATTATAAGTTATTTGAAGTCTAATCTCAAGCCGGAAGGGGAGGTCTATATCCTTGGCGGAACCGGCGTTATTAGCCAAAGCTTTGCTGATAAAGTAAGCACCGCTACAAGAACTAAGATTAGCCGGATTGTCGGTAACGACCGTTATGATACCTCCGTTAAAATAGCAGAGCAATTAAAGGTCAAGACGGGAACAGCGGTAGTGCTGGCCAGCGGAGAAAATTATCCTGACGCCTTGGCGGTTAGCAGCATTGCAGCTCATAATCAATTGCCTGTCCTTCTGGTTCAAAAAGACAGGTTAAGCGCAGCCGTAAGTGAGGAACTTACTAAAATCAAGCCTAGTAAAATCTATATTATTGGTCTGGAAGGGGCAATCAGTCCGGCTGTAGTGAACCAGGCCGCCAAGATCACCGGCTTGGAGGCAGAAAATATTATCAGGATCGGCGGCGCCGACCGCTATGCAACCTCTCTGGCCATTGCCGAACATTTCAATCTAGAAAGCGGGACTCTATGTCTAGCCACCGGCAAAAATTATCCGGATTCCTTGGCCGGCAGCATTTATGCAGCTAAATATAAGGCACCGATTATCCTGACGGACAGCTCGCTTCCTGCGCAAACTGCGGCTTATCTTAAGTCTCAAAAATACTCTAAAGCTGTAATCTTCGGAGGAGAGGCAGCAGTCGGCAAAGACATTGTACAGCAGTTAAGGCAGGTACTAAATAAATAAACAAAGTTTTCTTAATCTGTTTTCGAGGGTATGATTTTATAGCTGCATTGTAAATCCAGAAAAGGCAAATGAGGCTCTTTGCAAAGAATCCTTAAAACCGGTTTCAAGGTAGGATCTTTAGTTAAAGCAGAGCCAAAACGGGAGAAACCGGAATATTGTTGCCTTTTAGATAAGACTATGCCCTTATTAATTAAATTGCCTTTGGCCCAGGAAGTAACGATATTAGTCAAATCTATTTCTATACTCACTGTCCCTTCAGTTATATCGCCTTGAGTCAGAGACGGGTCATATTTTGGTCTGTTATGCATAGCAGTCCTACTGCTGAAATAATCCAACAGAGGGTAGATGTCAATTGCTTCTTTGGTTTTAAGACCATTCAGGAATTCCCCCGTTTTAAACAGTACCAATCTGGCATTCTCAATCGAATTTGCGGATACAGGCGGTAAAGGGAAATACAAGTAGCTGATATAATAAATCATCAGGCAACGCCCGATGATCAGGTCATTGTCTTTGGGTGTTAGCGGTATAGTGGATATTGTTAAACTTTTTTCGGCAATAATGTCTATAGATACCAAAACAATCACCTCAAATTATTTATGTATGGTTTGAAGCCTAGGCTTCAAACCTTTTTTAATTTAAGGTGTTGTTGTCAACGTATAGGCGGCATAGGCAGTGGCTGTAACCGTGTCATCCGTATCTAAAGGCGGGGAAATTGCAATATTAAAGGTGTCTCCGTCAACAGGCCAGGTTCCGGCGGTATACTTTTTAGCCGCAAAAAAATGTTCGATTGTTCCCGGGCTAATTGCTCTTTCTACCGCAGCATCGACTAATACAATAAAATCGTAGGAAGGGTCAACTGTTCCGGTTATTTCGGCTATTACTTCGTTACCGCTTTCGGTATTACTTAAGGTGATTGGGAACGTTTCCTGAAAGGCCATCTTGAGAAATTCCCTCCTTAAACCGCAATAATGATGCTTAAAACTTGTCCTACTGTATATTATGACGGCAAGCCGGAAACGTGCATTTAAGGCCTGATGAAATCAAAGTTTCTCCTAATATCGTTCAATTTCTTTGCGGGAAAGAAACAGCCTACTCATCTCCTGATCCTGATAATCCTAAAAACGTTGTTGATTTAGACAGCGTCCATGCCCTTCAGCTTCTATCCAAATATGTTCCCGGTAAAAGAGCTACTATTGTAATGAGTTAAATCCCGTACTAAAAACGGGAAGCGGGTGAGGGTGATATCCCATGCCAATAAGGAAAAGTTCATGGAAGATGTCCGTTTGCTCTCGGAGTTTTAAGGTAAACCTGTCTGGAATGCTACTGATTAAAAAGAAGCTAAGAATGGTTATGAACAGGAGGAACTTTTTCCACGATATCAAAGTATCTTTGGATGAAGGTTAAGTTATAATAGAATCGGATTTTTTGATAGAATTAAGATAAATAAACTTGCAAGGGAGGTTGTACGTTGTTCCGGCAAATCGGCTTTATGCCAATCAAAGATCCCACTGGGATTATGTGGTTAAAAGAGCGTCTGGAACAACCGTGGGGCCGCAGTGATGGCTGCAATTACGCGGCTTCAGTCATTCCCAGAGGCTATGAATCCTATGCCAAAATTTTTCATCCCGCGTATCTGGAGGAGGAAAACAGGGAAATTACCTGGACAGAGTTGGCTCGAAACTTTAATCGTAAACCTCATTCCGAGATGCAATGGCAGAAAATAATTAAACATGATTCATCTTTTTCCGAAAGTATTAAATTGAGAGAGCCGGCAATCGGACATTTTCCTTCAAAGCAAGTTAAAGCATTAATTGAAGTTTTAAGGAAATTTACTAAAACCCCTGATAACTGTTTATTTGCTGTATGGGAAGGGTGGGGTGGCTTAGAAGCAGAAAAACGATGGCCTGAAGCGGCAAGGTTTCATGTCCCGGAACGGAATTATGTTCTTTTGGGTGGACCGCTAGAGGCTGCTGCGATTTCCGTTTTACCCTTTTGTGAACAGAGTGCGTCTGTGTGGTGGCCAAGGGACAGGGCATGGTGTGTTGCGACCGAAATAGACCTGATGTTCACCTTTGTTGGCGGGACATTTGAATGCATTGAGGAGCTTCTGGCATTAAGAAGTCTTGAGGTTTACCCTGCAAAAATTGATGACAGGGTAGATATTAATGGGGACAAAATAAATATATAGTAAAATATAATAGCCCGAAGGAAAGGTATGCATAGATAGCGAGTAGAGCTATTTTGCAATATAATGCTTCTTTTTGCAGGATTTATATAGTTTTCTGTAGAAATTTGTTTATGTTTCTGTTGCGAAAAAATTATAAGCAATTTTAAACAAGTATTTTGTTAAAGGAGTAAAAAATGGATGCATCAACAAAAGTAATTAAGTCTATAGGCGAGCAGAATAAGCTCCCTGAAATCCCCAAAAAGAAAGGCAAAAAAATAAAACTAAAAAGTATTTTAATTTTTTCAATATTAATTGCGCTATGGGTTGGGATAGTTTTTTCCGCTTACATATACGCAAAAAATTATCTGGATGCTGCTATAGCTAATATCCGGCAGGAAAATGCCAGGAATATAGCACAAATAAAAGAAGAAATCACAATTCTGAGTACTGAAATTCAAAATATGCGAACAAGTATAGAAAATACTGGGGTGGTTCTTTCAGGCACTTCAGATGTTCAATCCAGGATAGATGAAAAATTATTAAACTTAGAAAATCGGCTGCAGGAACTGCAAAAGAGTTTGCAAATTTTGAAGGAGGCTCCTAATGCGGAAAACTAGTATTTTTTTGGTGTTTTTGCTGGCTCCTGTTTTGTCAATTTTATTATTAATTAAAGGGTTTCCAGCAATGGCTGAGTCCTTAATAATTCCTACTAATAATATCAACGATGAAATTAATGTAATGCGACAAGAAGCTGAGTCACTGGGAGACATAGTTTTTCAGTTAGCTGAGACTGTCAATGAACAGCAGCAGGTTTTTGCCCAGCAGGATGAAAAAATAACTAAACTTACCAGTGTTAGCTCTGAACAAAAACATTTGTCAGATGATATTTATGAACAAAAAATTCTAAAAATACTCGGTCCTGCCAGGTATGCTTATCTCAGTGACTATTCAGAGATAAAGATTTTTGATCTGGCTGAACTGGGTTACAGGGGATGTATCGCTAAAATAAAGTTGTTCGACCCTAGTGTTTTTAAAGTTGTTTTAGCCCAGGATACATTGGGGAAACTGGAAACTACATCCTCTGCGGCCAAAAGGAACAACGCCATTTTGGCAATAAACGGCGGAGGTTTTTATGTTGAAGAAAGAAATGGAGCCAGCTATGCCCAAATGATAGGCAATACGGTTATAGACGGGAAGTTGGTAGAGCCTTTTAAGAATGATGATGGCCTTTTCTTTGCCGGAATTAATAAAAATGGCGAGCTTATTGGGTCTGTTCCCAAAAACCAGGGGGATTTAATGGCACTGAATCCTTATCAGGGAGTGAGCTTTTTACCTGTATTATTGAAAGAAAGTGTTAAAATGCCTATTCCGGAAAAATGGCGGACAACCAAACAACCAAGAACAATAATTGGCAAATATGCCAACGACGACCTGATAATGATAGTAATTGACGGTAGACAAAATGACTGGAGTTTGGGTGTTACCCTGGAAAGATTGCAGGACAAACTTTTGGAATTAGGGGTGAAAGATGCCTATAATCTGGACGGAGGGGGATCAAGTGCCATGTATTACAAAGGACAAATCTTAAACCGTCCATCTGAAGGCAGGGAGCGGCCTGTAGTGAATAATATTGTCATATTGCGATAAAACACATGAAAAAATTATGACAATTATATCATGGAGATTTAACAAAAAAATTGAGAAAATTTTGGCGGATGTATTGCGATTTCATTTTGCTTGTGATATAATTCTAACGAACGTTAGATAAAAGGTGTTTGTTATGATAGACAAGGATTTAAAAGAGCGAATAAAGGAAGTGGCAGTCGAGCATTTCAACAGCAACGGGTATCACGGAACGACGATACGCAACATTGCCAAAGATGTAAACTGCTCTCTGCCGATGATTTATTACTATTATAGGAATAAAAAGGAGTTGTTTGATGAAATCATCAAAAAGGAGTTTTTTAACCTTATAAAGAGGCAAGCTTCGCTCTTAAGAATGGACAACGTCATAGACTTTTATACTAAATTTGTATATGATCTGAATTTCCTAAGCAGTTATGATAAACAAGTTTATCGGCTCGGAATCAAGGTTTATTTGTCCTTTGACGGTGATGAAGAATTGAAGGGTCTCATGGACGAATGGGAAAAGACAATACTTCCCAGGCACTATCAGATCCTGAAACCTTATCTAAAGAATGTGGAGAATGAAATAGCGGTTGTAAGAACCCTGGTGCATTTGTTGGAAACTATGATAGAAAACATTGTCGTGAAAAACAGATATATGCCAGAGAAGGAGATTCGGGAAGAACTTGCCATCGTTTTGCGCGATTGCGAATAGTTCATTTACCAGCGATAATCCTAGCTTACTATATGTCGTATGTAGAGAAGCCGGATTCTATTTTTAACTTAACCTAACGAACGTTAAATAATATTGTGGAGGAGAGATAGAAATGGAAATCGAAAAAAGACTCACCATGTTGCAAAACACATATGCGGCATCCATTGCGGAGACTGTAAACACCTATGAGAAATTAAAAACATTGGAGACAATTGTCGAGAGGAGAAAAGAAAGGCAAGCAAAGACGGCGCCCTATTTGAATCAGCAATTGGGTATTAAGAGCGCTGAAGACGTCTTTTATACGCTTTCAGAAATCTATGGTTGCGCAAATTGGACCGTGAAAAAAACTGAGGTCGGTTACGTTGCCACAGCGACTTCATGTAAACTTTGTGCGCTGTCAAAGAAGATGGGCGGGGCAAACCCCTGTAATGGCTGGTGCCTAGATCCTATGATTGCTATGTTATCCGACGTGTGCAAAATCGATAGCAAACACATAACTGTTGAAAGCACTTTGATGAGCGATGACTGTTGCAAAATATCTATTGTGTCGGGACAGGGCTATAACACCTGAAGAGGATATCAGGGCGGTCATGCCTGTCAGTCGTGCTGTATATGTCATTGTTGCTTTTACAACATTTTTATCTTGGACGGTAATGTTTACTGAACTTTTTAGGGTAACCAAATCGGTATGGCCCTGTGTTATTTTGCATACGGTAGAAGATTCGCTGATAAATCAGTTAGTAATATCGGGTTATATCAGTATCGCAGCCGGCAGAGAAATCCTTATTTCACCAATCAATGGAGGCATTACCTCCATTCTATATCTAGCTGTTGGCATCGGAATAAGAGCTTATAGAACCGGGAAAGGACATCGTCTTGTAGCTGTGCAGAAGCAAATAAAGCCGCTCATCGGCTGATAATGGAGGTTAAAGCTAAAATGGCAAAGGATAGGTTTTATAACCCGGTTAAGCTGCTGTACTGTAGTCTTGTATTCATGGCGTTGTTTCTTGTTCAGGTATTGGTCGGCAAATCCGGATGGGTCATTGCCGATCTGTTTTCCTATGATTCATTCGACCCCGATCATCTTTTTGCCCGGCTGTCCGTTCATCATATCGTTCAAATGCTGATCGCGCTCGCTGTGATTGCGGTTTTAAACAGGCTGATCAAAGCAGATTTCGGCTTTCAGCTTGGAGACGGGAAAAAGGGGTTGCGGTATTTCCTTATATTTACCGCTGTGATTGCCGTGATTGCGCTGATATATCACATACTTATGTATGTCTTCGGCCAAGCGCTCGCCTATGATTTTTCTCTAAGCCAGAAGAATGTTCTTGGAACTCTGGGCTTTCAGCTGTTTTTAAGCGGTACTTCCGAAGAGATTTTGTATCGTGCGCTGCCTGTTACGGTGCTTGTTTATGTTTTCGGGAAAAGTATTCAGATAAAATGGGATATTACCTTGGAAGTGGTTCTGGCCTCGTTACTTTTCACCGTTGCCCATATCAAATGGTCCTTATTCCCATTTTCCCTAAACTTGATTTCTTCCCAGTTATTCTACGCTTTTGCCATGGGTATCGTAAACGGTATCGTCTATCAGCAGAGCCGTAGCATTTTGTATCCGATGCTTATGCATAGCATCAGTAATGTCCTGATGGTCGGAACGGGTTATCTGTTCGCCGTGTTGCTTTAAATGTGTGGCGGAAGGAGTCTTAACATGAATCAAGGGTATAGGAATGAAAGTGATCATCAGGTAAAAAAGTCAGGTGTTGTGTATATCATAAGGATTCATGTCCAGCTATTGTTATTGGCTGTTGCCTATTTTATCGCGGCGGGAAGTCTCAATTTAGGGAGAGCTTGGCTTTATTTCGGTATTGCGGCAGTGACATATTTTGTTAGTTCATTGATATTGATAAAATACAATCCTGGGTTAATTAATGAAAGGGCTAAGGAAAGGGAAAACACTAAACCATGGGATAAGCCACTATTAAGCTTATACTTCTTGATCGGTTTTCTCGGAACACATATTGTTGCCGGATTGGATAGCAGATTTGAATGGTCGAGCTTAGACCTGATCTATATGATACCTGGGGCGGTTTTATATATAGCCGCAACAATCATCCAAATAATATCAATGCTAGTAAACAAATACTTTGAAGCAACAGTAAGGATTCAAAACGACAGGGAGCAACGGGTGGTAAAAGACGGTCCTTACAAAATTATCAGGCATCCTGGTTATGCTTCGGTTTTATTAAGCTTTGTTGCAATTCCGTTCCTGCTAGGTTCCCTTTATGCCTTAATCTGTACGGCTGCTGTCTTTATCATTATGTTCACCCGTACTGCCTTGGAAGATAAAATGCTGCAAAAAGAATTACCGGGATACTCCCAATATGCCAAGGAAGTCAAGTTCAGACTTATCCCTGGTATATGGTAATAACCCGTCAATGGTATTACCTGCCCCTGCCATGCTTACCCGATGACTGGATTTGGCTGCGTTTCAGGAGCTGCGATTATTGCTATTGCCATTCTGATTCTTATTGCTTCAGCGGTAATTTTTTATTATCGTTTATTTATTGACTAATTTCATTTGGAAGGGTCTTTCTGGGTTCTTCAATTTATGATATTGCAGTTCCTTACTATTATGTAAGGGGACACTAATTATTTAGTACTTTAGAGTTGGCCCTAAAAAAGTTTTAAGGCCAACCCTTTTTAAGTGGATAGTGATCCAAGTTTTGATTTAATTTTTAGCCCCTGAATAAGTTGTATGAACGGATTTGCTGTAAAAGGGGCTGACTTGCTATACCGAATACTGAGCCGGAAGTCTGCAAAATCCTTAAGAAGTGATTTGCCTCTCTAAGGACATGATCGGCAAGCAATGGAATGATAATCGACCTTATGCGGCAGGCGAGTATTAATTCCTCGGCAGTGGCTTTAAAATTGCGGAGGTTATTCGTGGCAAGAATTTCTTCCTGAAGCAGTTGAGCAGGGGGATTTACACCGCTCTCCGCTTTTGCTCGTAAATTGAAGAACAATTGCGCAAAAATATTTGCCTGGTTTATTAAAGCACTTTCAGTGGGATCTAACAAATGAGCAATGAATTGGGCATGTTCAGCCATTTGTCTGTCCCAGAAGATTTTTTGGGCAAGGATTTCTCGAACATAATCTATTGCGCCCGATCTTTGCAATAACTCTAATTGCTCAACAAATAAGATTGCTTCTCGTCTGATGTGGATTATAAGAAGTGGAAAATTAAAGGTCAATAACCTGCAGGATAACATACCATCAAGAACTTGGGTTTTAAATCTTATTAATTCCCTTGTTAAAGTAATAGCTTTTTCGTTAAGGTTTTGGACATCTTCTCGGATAGACGGATTGACATTATCTCTGACGGGGACAAGTCTCAGTTCTTGAGCTGTTAATGCTGTATCTATCGGGATTTCGGATAATTGCTGGGTCCTTTCTTCGGCTCTTAAGGTCATATTGGTTACAACCTCTCCGGAATTTAGTACAGCCGAGTCTACATTACCGTTTGCTAAACGAACTGCTTCGGTTAACAGGGTATTAAAGGAAGTATTAAATTGAAGAGCCTGTTCTGCAAGGGCAGCATCCTTAGAAAGAAATCCCGCTGCTAAGAATAAGGCGTGTTCTTTCATAATGCGCAAAAAGAAAAGATTTAAGCCAAGGGATTGACGGATAAATAGGTTTGGTGATATAACCCCAGTACTCTTTTGAGAATCAAAAAGCATTCTTTAAACGAACCTTCCTTTCTGTGATTATCTAGTACATGTTATTCCATGATTTTCCAAACAGTTACTGCTCGTACAAAAATATTGGAAAAGGTATCGGAAGTCATTTCTGTTTTTAAATGCGAAAAAGACCCCGATATTGAAACTTTTTTAAAGGAGAAGGCCAATTCAAACTTCTCGCATATTTTGCGATAGCCATGCAGACGCTTAAAATACCAGAAAGTACAAGCCAGTCTCAAATACGTAAACTTGATGGGCTTTATTCAAAAAAAGGTGCCCCCCATCGTTAGATTTTAGGCCTAACTTTGGGGGGCTTTTTTATCGAAGCCTTACAGGCCAGTGATTATCTTTGGTCGGAAATAGTAGCATTATTGTTGGCGGCTTGGAGGGCAGGAATATTGTCATAGGGCGGTCCAAAAGTGGTACCGGCTAATAGTACAATATCAAATTCGTTAGGTGGATCTCCCCAGGAGTTGCCTTCAAAGGTTGTGAATGCCCCATCCACCAGGAAACCGCCTTTGGTGTTGTAGACAACGTTATTATTGATGGCGCCTGTGGTGTTGGGGTTAATATACATGCCGGTCCGCAGGGAATAGAAAGTATTTCCTTCCAGGAGACAATTGGAGGTGGCTACCTGGGAAACAACTGCCCGGTTAACAACCCAATCGCTCATAGGTGGGGCCTGAGGAGGGCCATAAACTGTATTATTAATCAGTTTTACATTCGGAGCGCCTATTTGAATGAATTCTTTTAGATAAGGAATATCGCTGGTAATGGTTAAGCCTTCCAAAGATGCGCCGCTACCTGTAATTAGCAGGGGGATTAAATCTGCCTGTAAGAGCAGCAGGGTACCTGGTTCTCCTAAAACGGTGATATTCGGTTTGTTAACATTAATTTGAGCGGTGATCGGGTAAGTGCCTGCTAAGACATGGACTGTTCCCCCGGGATTAACGGCGGCGATTCCTTCGCGAATAGTACCAAAGGGTTTAGCCTTACTGCCGTTTCCTCCTACTGAACCTGCCTTAACATAAATATTATCGGGGTCAACCAGCTGATTGATGGCATTGTTCAGAGCATTCTGGACGCTGGCAACCGTCTGATATCCCAGGGAGGGACGATTAGCCAAAAGGGTGGCCAGCACTTGATCCTGCAGAGTAGGGCTAAGGGCGTTATATTCTGTTAAATCCAGGCCAAGCGCAGGGTCTTCAATAGCCAGGCGCATTTCTGGGACATTTTGAGCGGCATTGATAGCTGCTAAAGCAGGATCAGGGGAAGCGGGCGGACCGATTCTGATAATTTTAATAGAAGCGCTGGTATTTACTTCTGTTCCGCCTGCTGAGTTATCTAAAGCTACGGGTAAAGCGCTGGTGAAGTTGCGTACAGTTAAGACATCACCTGCGTCAGCATTGATTATAACCATTCCAACATTACCAACTGAATCTCCATCTGTTCCATAGATGCTTCCAGGAACTGGAGTATCGTTTTGAAACAAGGCGAATTGATTTGGTCCCTGCCCGGTTACGCTGAACCAGACGGCATAGGTTCCGGGATTTTCAATTGTTATTGAGCCGGTATCCACATCATGGAAAATCCCCATTAAAGCACCGTTAGCGTTA
>DUML01000120.1 GCA_012839895.1 Peptococcaceae bacterium
CATTTGGCGTTTTCCGTACACTTTGCTCGTGTTGGGCATTTTTCACAGATATAACTCCGACTTTTATATTCGCGATAGCCTTCCCGGTTGGTAGTTACATAATGTAATACTTTGTATTCTGGACAGATAAAACAGTCATAATATTCATCATAAACGTATTTCCACCATTCGTGATTCCCATCCTTAGTCTGTGGCCGTTTGTAAGCAGTGGATAACTTACGTTCATCATCAAAAATCCGTTTACATATCCATGGTGTTTTGTATGCCGCATCTGCTACTATTGTTTTTATCTCTGGATATCGTTCCGTTACTTTTGTATATAAATCATCAAATGCAACGCTGTCATGGACATTTCCGGGCGTTACCTGAACTTCTAAAACAAAATTATGCTTGTCGCATGCGGTATGGGCTTCGTAGGCAAAGCATTTCTTATGCTCTCCTTTGTGGAACACTCCACTTTCAGGGTCTGTAGTGGATTGTGTGATTTCTTTCATCTTCTTGTTAATGTTGGCGTTGGCCTTGATATGTGTTCCGTCAAGAAATACCGCCTCCGGCGAAAGGTACCCAGCCCTGGCTGCCTCCTTCAAAATCCATTCAAATATCTTCGATACAGTTTCTTCTGTAAAGCGGTGCTTGAAGTTGTAGCTCACAATTGAAAAGTGCGGAGACTTTCGTTCAGCGTATATCCTAAAAACCAGCGATAGTCTATATTCATGTCGATATCCTGCAGGGTTTGACGTAAGGACCGTATCCCATACAGATGCTGTATTAGAACTATCTTAAACAGCACCACCGGATCGACGCTTGGTCTTCCATTGTCAGCACAGTAGAGGTCCTCTACAAAGTCATAGATATTACAGAAATCCACTGCAGCATCGATTTTTCTCAGCAGATGATTTTGTGGCACTCTCTCGTCGGTATTGATAAATTCAACTACTTCGCGACGCAACTTTTCACGTTCCAGCATCTCACATCACCCTATTTAATTTTACCGCAATTATTAAGAAAAAGCCCGGCTCGGCCGGACTTTTTCGACAGTCTGAGTCCATTGCTTTAAGGCAATGGACTTATTTTTTATGATAAAAATATAATACAAGCAGTGAACGGAATATGGAACAAGGCAGATTAATCAGCATACAATAACATTGTCCGAAGTTAAATAAATGGATAAATAAACTTGAATATTCCTGGAGGTTGATTATGAAACAAAAAATTATTTATCTATTTGTATTAATTATCTGCTTATGTTTCCTACCAAATATTGCATTTGCGGCCTCTCCTTCTGCAACTCTTACAGCAGATGGAATGCCGATTGGTACCTATGCATCCGTACAAGAGGCAGTTAATGCAATTACGCTAATCACAGCAGAAAATTTTGTTATTGAAATAGCAGAAGGAACTGTTACCGATCCACTCGATATCTTACAGCTGCCTAATAAAAATGTTGTTATAAGACCACAGTCAGGGGCGTCAGTCGTATTTACAAATACAATTACGATTGATGGGAACGGAAATCTAAGCAGTCCGGAAAGTCTGTTGATACAAGGGCTTTCTTTTGATTTCACCTCCGGAACATCTGCAAACTGCATTTATTTTAATTTGCTTCCAACGAGAACCGGACATTGCTATCCCCATAATGTAACCATTAATGGTTGTAGTTTTAAAGGTATTCTTGACGGAACTGTAGCAGTTCAGAGTGTTACTGGTGGTTCTAGAAACATTTCAATAATCAATTGTAGCGCTACCGATATGCACAGTCTTGCACAGTTAAAGGCAGTATCAGGTTATGCATTTGTGCAAAACTGTACCTTAAGCAACTCCAGTGAGGGAGTAAACTTCTATGGAGTGGGAGATTTAGTGATTGACAGTTGTAAATTTGATGCAGTGGGTTATGCGGTTCGCAGCGGGCAAAGTGTGGCTATAGTTATTAGTCCAGGTTCTGTAATTATCAATAACAGCATCTTAAATTCAAACTCAATGGGAGATGGTACAATTGTTTTGAGAGGCGACAGTGCCGGTAATATCAGTATTTTGCATTCTAATATCACAAATGAGAATTCAGACGGAGCGGTCATCCAAAACCTTAATCTGGATAGAGAAGAAGAATATTTAATTGGTATTGTAGAGTCAAACTTAACAGGGGTAATCACCGGCATAGATCTGTCAACTATAACTACAATCGATGATCCCAACGTGGAGAATGGACCTGTTTGCATAAAAAATGGCTCGGATCACGACTTAATTTTCTTAATCACAATTTTAATTATCATAATAATCATTCTGCTGATTGTTATATGTGCCTTTATTGTATGCATTTGCTATCCATGCAGGAAACGTCACAACAGTTGCAGTTAAATTATAAATAATAAAAAGATCAATAACACTCACCAAACCGGTGGGTGTTTTTTTTGAAAGGATGAATTTTGTTTACAAATATTACAGTCGGCGGTTACGGTAGGGCGGCAGAACCGTGCTGGTAACAGGTGAAAACCCTGCCTTTCGGCAGGGTTTTGCGTTATTGATGAGAGTTAGCCGCACTGCGATTGAGGTGCAGGGATTATTGCAGCTCAATGTAACAACTACTCCAGGTTCAGCCGTTTGGTCAGAATATGGTTGGTGAGGGCGAAGTAAGCCGCCGCAAGCAGACCTGTTATGAAAATAAAATATAATATGGTCCCTTGTACTGCCCAGTGCACCGCCGATAAATCAGCGGGAGGAACATGCATATTGGGAAAGAGGGTATTCCCAAGTGGCAGAAAGATTGTTGCGATTATGATTTGGCTAAGTGTATTAAGCATAACAAAGGCTCCGAATGAGGCAAAAATCTTATGATTATTAAACAAATGCCCGATAGCGATAGAGGCATACACGATCAAAATACCCGCCACTATACTTAGGAGGAAAGCAATCACAGCCTCGAGTGACCAGAGGAATACCCGGCTGCCGACATAAGCAAATACTTGCTGAAAAAATGGTACTGCCTCCCGGATTAAGGCAGCGATGCTTTCTTTTTGCAGCGCGATAATCATAATTGAAAGCATAGCCACCAGTCCGCTGGCCATAATCCACAGCAATGAAACCAGTAACTTGCTGACAATATGCGACCAGGGTCTCACTGGAAGGGTCAGCATTAAGTAGCCTTCATCGGAGAGCAAATTCTTGTAGAAACGCTGAATCATCATGATTAAAGTCATTACAAACATTGCTACCATAATAGCAATGTATACAGCCATGCTGATTACTGCCGGCATGTGCCATTGATCCGATCTTAAGGCTAGCACGAATCTGTTTACGACCGCAAAAATAAGCAAAGCTAAATATATTGGCACAAATATTCTTCCTGTGGCTTTAATCTCATATTTTAACAGCTTGCTTAACATTTGAACACCTCCCTGAATAAAGCGTCTACAGACTTCCCCTTCTCCTTGCGAACTTCGTCCACAGTAGATGTGAATACGATCTGTCCTTGATTAATAAAAACTACATAATCTAAAATGTTTTCAATATCGGCGATGAGATGGGTGGATATTAGCACTGTAGCACTTTCGTTGTAATTGCTGAGAATAGTTTTAAGTATATAATCCCTGGCTGCAGGGTCAACCCCCCCGATAGGTTCATCCAAGAGATACAGTTGGGCTTCACGGCTCATCACAAGAATCAACTGGACCTTTTCCTTCGTTCCTTTGGACATGGTTTTTAGCCGGTCATCCGGATTAATATTAAGGTTTTTGAGCATTTCATAAGCCTTTTCCTGTTTGAAGTCGGCGTAGAAATCGGAAAAAAACTCC
>DUML01000050.1 GCA_012839895.1 Peptococcaceae bacterium
AAGAATATTGCAGATGTAGAAACACTCAAACAGCAGTATTCTGAATTACAAAAAACTAACCTTACAACACAGATTAAACTTGAAGCTACAAAAGCAGGACTTGACCCTGAGGAAGTATTTGACCTAATAGAAAGTGACGATATTAAAAAAGCACAAGCAAAAATTAACAAATTGCTTGAGTTGAAGAAAAAGCAGGATATAGAAAATTCCTACAAACCGAATGACCACAAGCCAGATGACAGCTACTCTGTAGCAGAAAAAGAAAAAAATGTAGAAGGTATGATTTTTTCAAAACTAAATAAAATTTTCGGAAAGGAGTAATTGAGAGATGATAAAGACAAATAATTTTACGCAGCATGAAAATATTGACTTATCGAAAGAAATTGCACTTGTTGCCCCTACTGATACACCATTTACAACCTTACTCATGAATAAGAAACTTGTTGAAACTGCTGGAAGCGTAACCATAAACTGGAGAGAAAAGACCCTTGATGATACAGAGGATATCTCAAAAACAGAAGGATTTACCGTTGATACATTTGTTTCCAGTGGTAGAGCCGAAAAATCAAATGTAATGGAAATATTCTCAAAAGCAGTACAGGTAAGCGGTTCAGCACAGGCAAGTAATGTTGTAGGTATTAATGACCTTTTTGCAAGTGAAATTAACGACAGATTGACAGAACTTAAGGTAAACATTGAAAAGAAGATGCTTGCACCTAGTAATTACAATGATGGTAGCACAGAACCTTTCATTAGAAGGATGAAGTCCATTTTTGAACAGGTTGATCCTGATAACGTGGTAGAAATTGAAACAGCACCCACCCAAAATGATTTTAAAGCAGTCGTCAAGAAACTTTGGGATGCTGGACTTGGTTCAAATGAATTTTATGCTTTTGTAAATGCGGACTTCAAGGAAATTATAGATGGTTTCTATGCAAACCAAATTAATTATAATATGCCTATGGATACCTTTGGTTTTGTTGCAAACAAGGTTATTACAAATTATGGTATAGTTAATGTTGTACTTAATAGGCATATACCCGTTGACAAGATATTGGTTGTTGACCCTGCTTATTTGAGATTGGTTTATTTGCGTAAACCTGCCTTTGAAATGCTTGCAAAAGATGGCGATAATCTCAAAGGTATGGTAATTACTGAATGTTCCTTAAAAGTATTGAATAGCAAAGCGGTTGCAGTTGCACAATAATTCATCTTTATAATATCTGAAGGAAGTTGGGTTTAGAGAGAAGGACTGCTAATACGGTTCTTTTCTCTTTTTTTTTAATGCAAATTTTTGCAAAGAGAGGGAAAGGATATGGAGAACAATGATTTTTATTATACTTTTTGGCGAAAAAAAAGAGAAATAAAACTAAAAGAAGTATCTCAAGCAATAGGAGTTGCTATTTCCAGTATCAGCAGATTTGAACGAAAAAAACAAATAAATAAAGATGCTTATGCGTTTATTAAGAAAAAATATGATGAATTTATAAAACAATATGAAATGAGCGAGGGTAATGCACAATAAAAAAGAATTAACACCAGAAGAAAAATTAGAAAAAATGATTTCAAAGTGGAAAAAACAAGCAGAGCAAAAAGAAAACGATATAAATAAACGCAACAATAGGAAACGAAAGTAGGAGGTGTCGAAAGATGGGCTTTGTATAGCATATCCCTTATTCACCTATGGAATAAAAGGTAGAATAAGGGATTATCTAAAGTAGAGGTAATCTTAATAATTATGCAAGTGAATAAGGGATAGAACAAACCTATCCCGATTATGCAACAAAAGTATGACCTAATATTAAGCAACGATGTTGATTCTTTATACAGTTGTATTCTATTAGAACAAGTCAAAGGATATAAAATTAATTATTTCTATGATTTTAAAAATTTATATAAATCAAAACAAAGTCAAAATGAATATTTAGGCGTAGATATAGACCTAATGGAAGGATATTGCATATCAAACCATGTAACAAGGTTAAGCGAACAAGATAAATATAATCCAAAAGCATATAACCTAAATAATGATGTAACAAATAACACCTACAAGCAAAAATATTCAATGAGTACAGCATTGTACCTACACAAAATATTAAATTACCCTTTACCTGCAACAGAGGAAGGTAAAATGATACTATTGGCGATAGATGCAGGATATAAAGGATTTTATAATCCAGATTTTCAGGATATACACAAGCATTATTTAGTTGATGTTTTAGAATTTGAAGAATTATATTATATATGTCAAAAATACTGCATAGATGATTTTATAAGTATAATTATCAAGTATAACCTAAATGGAAAGATTTGGTTTAATAATGGAGGACTACAAACCAATATAAAACTAAAAGAATTGCAGGAAGTTTTAGGACTTCCTTTTTTATTGCCCAAAAACAAGTTTACAAAAATAAAAGAATTTGATTATGTTAGCAGACCTATTACAACAGAAAAAACTAAAGATGAAATTGATTCAAATATATTTTCATTAGCACTAACAAGAAAAAATTATGTAAATTATTCAAAAATCAAGGAGGAATAAAACATGAGTAATAGTAAAAATATTCCTATTTTCACAGGCGTATTAGCAAAGTTTTTATTAAAAAAGGGTTTAAAGTTAGTTGATATTGCACCAAACAAAAACGCACCAAGAGAAACAGTATTCTATTTTGAACGAACTGATAAGGTATGGGAAGCAATAAAAGAGTTTA
>DUML01000051.1 GCA_012839895.1 Peptococcaceae bacterium
GTTTTACCTGGGTTATGGCTTGCAACGCTATGTTAACGGCGGCAGGACGGTAAGGGCTATAGATGCTCTGGCTGCCTTAAGCGGCAATATTGGCTGTTCGGGCGGAGGCGTTTTCTATGCCCACCAGTACCATAAAGAAAACTTGAATTCCTTGCTCTTACCACCGGGAAACTATCAAAACCGTACTTTTCCCCACGCCACTTTGGCGGCTGAACTCTTGAAGAAGGAAAATGAGCCTCGTCCGGAACTGGCTTTTGTAACCCGTACCAATCCCCTTGTGACCCAGCCGGATACCGACCTTTGGCGGAAGTTATGGAGCGCTATTCCCTTTAAAGTGACGTTGGAAAGGCGTTGGAGCGAGACAGCTCTCCAATCTGACTTAGTGCTGCCTGTTACAACTATTTTTGAAGAGGAAGATTTGCTGGCTACTTCTTGGAGCACTTTCATCCATTATGCCCGGCCAATCCTGAAACCGCGGGGTGAAGCCAGATCGGAAGCCCGGATCTTTACGGAACTGGCCCAAAGGCTTGGGCTCCAGGCTTATTTCCCCTATACTCCTACGGAGTGGCTGGAGTATATCCTTGAACCTTGGCGGGAGGCAGGGCTTACTTTGGAAAACCTTCGCCAAGGGCCTCTTCGCGCTCCCTATATTCCCCAGGTTGCCTGGCAGGATAAAAAATTCCGGACAAAGAGCGGCAAAATTGAGTTAATCACTAAAGAAGAGTTTCTAAGCACGGAAGATGGCCCGGTAGAAAACTATTTTAGACAAATTGGTTTAGCTGGGAGCAACCTTTTCTCAACTACAAGAGAAGGTTATGGCAGTGTAAATTATGATGCAAAGTCATCAGGAAAAAGTGATGAAGTACTTATAGAAAAAAGTAATGTAAATACGCATGAATATTCACATGATAATAATATTGTCGATATAGGTGCTAAAATAGATGAAAGAATAAATGAAAATATCGATGAAAATAGTGCTGAGCTACAAGCCTTAAATTCGAAGATTTTTGATTTTTCTTCTTACACAGGGCGTAAATGTCAAGTAAAAAAACGGGCTAAAGAACACTGCTATGTTCTGCTTACTCCGCATCCGGATATGGCTTTGCATAGCCAATTTCAAGAGGAGGAGATCATACGAGCCTACCTTCACCCGGCTACAGCCGCCTATCAGGGAATAGCCGACGGTGATGAGATAGTTGTGGAAGGTGAAAAAGGAGAAATAATTGCCACTGCTGTCCTTACGCCTGTTATTCATGAGCTGACTATTGTCATTCCTGAAGGCTGTACGGTTCAAGCTGTGGGCGTAAACAATCTCATCCCGGGAAGATTATCTTCAATGGGTGAAAATACGGCCTATTACGATACATTTTGTTGGGTAAGGAGGCGGGAAAAGAAAGATAATAAACAGAGATAACCGGATTCTTTACGTTAGAAACTATCATTTAGGCCCATAGCTCGGAAAGGAGGAGTTCGGTGCAAAAGAAAACTCAAAAATGGGCTGTTGCTATTATTGTCGCTGTGATCAGCATTACCCTGATAGGCTCATCTTTTTATGCTCTCTTTTTGCCGGAAACGGACCAAACGGCTGAAAAGCAGAAACAAGAAACTTTAGAGAGGGAATATCAAGAACGGAAATTATTGGTTGAGTCTTTGCAAACCAAATTGGAGGCTAATCCTGAAGATACTGTTACGGCTTTGGCTTTGGCCGATGCCTATTTTGAAAAATCCAATATCACAGTCCAATTAAATCTTAAGGAATATCAGGAAGATTTGCAGAAAGCTATTGATCTTTACCAAAAGGTGCTTTTAAAACAAGATAATAACGCAGTTAGGCTTAAACTGGCTAATTCCGCTTTTTTTGTGGGACAAGCTGATTTAGCTGATAGAACATACCAGCAATTATTGGCCAAGGATCCGGATAATTTGGACGCTTTATATAGTTACGGTTTATTTCTCTTTTACGAAAAGGGAGATTACAAGCAGGCTGAAGCCAACTGGCAAAAAGCCGCCGACTTAACTAGCGATGAAAATCTCAAGAAGAATTTGGAGGATATGATTGCTTTGGCTAAGGAAGTCGGTAGTAATGCAGTTAATGAGGAATCGAATGAGAAAAAGGCTGAAGAAAGCAAGTAGGTGAAAGGGATGCATCTGGCAACACTGGCCAGCGGCAGTTCAGGCAATTCAATTTTAATCGGCCAGGATAAGAGAAGTTTTCTGGTTGACTGCGGCATTCCTGTTAAACAAACGCTGGCTAATTTGGCCATGATTAATGTGGCCGCTCAAGACCTGGAGGGCATTATAATTACCCATGAACACGTGGATCACATCCGTGGGGTAGGTGCCTTGGCACGGCGGCTGAAGATACCGGTCTATGCTACGGCGGGGCTTTGGGAGGAAATTGAACCCAAAGTAGGAATACTAAAACCGGAACAAAAAGTTGTAATAACTAAGGAAGTAAACCTTGCGGGGATGCAGGTCAGACTTATCCCCACCTCTCATGACAGCAGGGAAAGTTATGCTTTGAAAGTGCTGGGCAAAAATTATACTGTTGGAATTGCTACCGACAGTGGAATTATTACCGAGGAAATGCATAAAAATTTACAGGGTTGTGACGCCTATATTGTTGAAGCTAATCATGACCAGGAAAAGCTTTGGCAGGGTAGGTATCCTTGGTATTTAAAAAAAAGGATTGACAGCATTTGGGGGCATTTAAACAACACTCAACTGGCTGAAGCTTTAACAGATTGGTTAGGGGAAAATGCCCAAAAAGTCGTGTTAGCCCACTTAAGCGAGGAGAATAACACTCCTGAACTTGCTTTGACAACAGTATTACGAATATTAAAGGCCTCCAGTGTCAGAAAACGTTGCCCGCGCTTAAAGATTAGGGTTGCGCCAAGGCATGTGCCGCATGAACTGATTCAACTGGGTGAATAATAGCTGCAGGAGGTTAGTTTATATGGATTATTATCGAGATAGATATGAAAGAAGGCCGCGGATAATCTCAACAGTGTTGCTGGCAGTGGTTAGTGCCATTCTGGGCGGGTTAATTGCCGTGCTTTTAGTGCCGACTGTGTACCCTCAGTATAACGTTATATCTGGAGGAAACAAAGTTATACTGGAACAGGGAAAAGCGCCGCCCATAACCAACACGGGCGAAGGCAGTGATTCCCCGGTAGTTAATATTGCCAGTACAGTGGGGCCTGCAGTGGTAGGAGTAGCTAATTTTCAATATCGCGGCAGTATTTTTGGCGGTGGCGGTATGACTGAGGTCGGCAGCGGTTCAGGCTTTATTATTGATGCCAAAAACGGTTATATTGTTACCAACAACCATGTTGTCCAGGGAGCGGAAAAAATAATGATTTCCCTGCTTGACGGACGGGACGTGCCGGGCATTTTAGTAGGAGGAGACTCCCGGACGGACTTGGCGGTTATCAAAATCGAAGAAACCAGTAATCTTACGGCTGTTCAGCTTGGGGATTCCAATGCTTTACGGGTAGGCGAACCTGTGGTAGCCATTGGCAACCCTGGGGGAAGAGAATTCGCCCGGACGGTTACTACCGGAGTAGTATCTGCTACAGATCGGTTTTTAATGTTGGAAGGGGAAGCCAGTTTTAACCTGATTCAGACCGATGCGGCTATTAACCCGGGAAACAGTGGAGGGCCATTGGTAAATTACAGCGGCCAGGTCATAGGTATTAATTCGGCCAAGCAGAGTGCAGAGGGTTTCGAAGGAATGGGCTTTGCCATCCCCATTTCTGATGCCATTCCGGTGATCCAACAACTGATTGAGAAAGGCTATGTCAGCCACCCGGCTTTAGAGGTCAATATAGATGACAGGTATACTAAGGAATATGCTACATACCGTGGTTGGCCGGCAGGGTGCTATGTTGCCAAGGTTCAATTTGATGGAGCTGCAGCCAAAGCCGGAATTCAGGCCGGGGATATCATTACCGCTATTAACGGGGTGGAGATTACCAATTCTCTGGAGTTAACCCACGAATTATTCAAATATAAACCGAAAGACAAAGTTAAAGTAACATATTTTAGGAAAGGCGAGACCAAAACCGTCGAGGTTACTTTAGGTGAACTCAGATCATAGCAAACGTAGCTTAGCCTTGATTATCGAGTTATTATAAAGCAGCAAATAAACAAAAGACTTAGAGACTTGATGTTTACTTGGAGAAATAGTCCTGTTACCGAAGAGTAGCAGGACTTCTTTACAAAGGGGGTAAAACTTGCTGTTTGGTTCGGGTCCAATTTAAAGGTGGTAAATTTAATGGAATAAATTATTCTGAAAGAGGAAAAAGCAAGTGAAAAGTAGAATTATTTGTTTCCCACGAATAGAATATAAACAGGCCTGGCCAATAGGTAGGATTTACTATATGGATTTACAATAACGTTGCATAAAACTTTTTACAATAATTTAAACTCAAAAGACTTATCCTCTAAAAGTAAAATATGGGATTTATAGTAAATATAATTTCCTGTCACATTTTAAAAGGGGGCATCGACTTAAA
>DUML01000052.1 GCA_012839895.1 Peptococcaceae bacterium
AGTTCAACGATTGTCTTCTTAAAATCGTCGTTATATTTCTTTTTTTGTTTCATATCGGACACTTCCTCTCGTATCTTTTATGATAGAGAGTTAACTAAAAGCTGTCCATAAAACTATACTAGCACCAGTTTCATAATTATATTATTTGTTCCTTTTATCTTTATCCTTATTTTGTTTTTCTTTATTTTGATTTTGTTTATCCTTTTGCTGGCTCGAATTCTGTGAAGTATTCGTCTCCTGATTTCCATTCTGGAAAATAGACATGATTCTTGTCATTAGATTTTGTATCATACTTCCAGAATTAGAGTTTTGTTCTGTGGCATTTTCTTTTCCCGAAGACGAGTTTTCGTAACTGTTTCCATTTGTTTCCTGCTGGGAGTTTTGCTGGTTTCTTGTGAGAGCCCAATTACTTCCTGAGTTTGCCAGGGTAGTGTTAAGTGCTGTAGCGAAAGCCTGTGCTGTACTGTTAATAACGTTGTTGATTGCAGTTTGCATGTCTTGATTTTTGGAGAGATAGTCTAATACAGAATTAAAGGTATTGCGGTTTCCTGTAGGAATAAAGGTACCTGTCTGATACGGTGGGAACAGGTTAGGGTCTAAATAATAATAGTGCTTATTTTTAAATAAAAGCATTCCGGTTCCTCCTAATTGAGATAATTTAGGCCGGGAAGAAAGGCCTTTTTATAAGAGGAAGGTTTACTTTCCGTTTTAATTGAACCCGAATGCTTAAAAGATACTTGCTTTTGGGGGAACCTCACAACACCCAAAAAAGTGATGTGAGGTTCCATTATTTGGGGACTTCAAACTACTATGAGCATTATTTAGGGTTAACATTTGATCCCGAAAGGTTATTTAGAAACCGATAAGCTCGATAAATACGTGAAGCTAAAGACCTTGCTATTAAGGTTCCTACAATAATTCCCGGGACGGATAAAGGCGACCGTTTTCTTTCATTATACTGCTGCTCCATTTCATTATGCTGTTCCCTAGGCATTTTAAATAACCCCTTTGTTAAAATATTTTGACAAAACTTGTTCTTGTCTGGTATATAATATGCTGCTTGTCTCAAATTGGTTCTTAATCCCATTAAATACTGGTTATTCCTTAATTGGATGAATCTTTACTTTATGTATGATTTTGGGAGTAAGGGCTGCAAATTGTGCAGCCCTTCTACCTTGAGAAAATCATAAAAATCGTCTGCTTAACCTATTACCAGGCAGGCCCATGGTGTCTTTCGCCCTTTTCTCCGTGTTCCTTATTGTTTTTCTTGTTATTCTTGTCACTATTCTTGCCACTATCTTTTAGAAAACTCTTTAGCTTATCTCCAATAACCTCTTTGCAGATTGGAAGTGCCAGTAAGGCAATAATAACTGCCAACTCAACTCTGACTACAACATCAATGTTAACTTGAGGACTTTTTTCCATTAAGTTTCACCTCTCTTTTTTTCAAAATGTCATTTGGGTGTAAATTGGAGGGGCAGGGAGTTTGAGAAAGAATAAGGGCAGGAAAGAATCCCACCCTTTCCCATATTATTGGGCAACAAACGTGATTAGTCTGATTGGGATCCGAACTATCGGTCGTCTTTCGTCAACCGGTTTTCCCATGTTGGCGAAAAGCTGGGCATCAGTCAGTATTGCAACTCCATCTTGTATTCCGCCGAAGTTGCCAACCCAGAAGCTCGAATCCACACCTATTCCTATACGTGTGCCAATTTGAGTGGCGTTGAACAGAGCTACAATGAATGGAATAGGAAATACAGACAACCGACGTGGTGAATTAAATAACATATGGTATATCCCCTTTCGATTTGATTACCACAAATGTGGCGGTATAAGATGAGAATTTAGGAAGGGGTACCATTTATTTCTAGTTTAAAATATGTACAAGTAATCTATAGTGTTACAAGCTCATATTCTTTTTTGCAAAAATATTATCTTTTGTTTAAATGGTGATCCTCATGACGGACCTCGCATCATTACTGAAGTGGTGCGAGGTTGTTATTTTTTAGAGGTTGTCATTCTTAGGAGTATATTTGATTGCCTTAAAACGCACCAAGTTGTCTCCCAATACATAATATAGAGTATCTTCGATACTAATTTTCATTAAACCAGAATTATCAACCTCAATTTCTAAACAAATGGGCCTCACATTCTTATTTACCTTAAGAACGGAACAACAAAAAAATAATCCTTGATTTTAGTTTTTAAAGGATTACAACTTAATACCCAGGTGTTTAGAACAGGCATTATGCCTATAATATCACCTTTAAAAATACCGTTTCATTTTGATAAAAAATTAACTTGTTTTCCCAGAAATATCTAAAAAAGGAGGGGAGCTGAAAATGTTAATGGGCTCTTTAATAATTATAAGCGGTTGCATTCTTTATTTACTCTTAAAACCCCCTGTTCCCCAATATTCCCTTTTCAAAAAAGAAGAAGTCATATATGCAAAGGATTCTTCTCTTGACGGCGGGGTGGCTGGATGTTTGACTTCGCAACCCAATACACGTTAATCGTATTTTTCCTTATGGTTTTATTTTTAATTTGGAGGCCCCGTGGAATTAATGAATCCATTCCTCCTACCATTAGCGCTATCTTAATTTTCCTCGCCGGAATCGTTCCTCTAACCGATGTAACCAAAATATTAGGGATTGTAAGCGGGGCTTCCATAACTATTTTATCTACTATTGTAATGTCCATTGTCCTTGGCAGTATTGGTTTTTTCCGTTGGGCAGCCTTTAACCTGGTGAATCGAGCTAATGGCTCAGGTATTTTACTCTATTGGTATATTATTTTGCTCTGTTTTCTCATGACTTTGTTTTTTAACAACGACGGAAGCATTCTCATTACCACACCTATTATCATTGAAATTGTCAAATTCCTAAGATTAAGACCTCATCAGCAATTCCCGTATCTTCTTTCCGGAGCATTAATCGCTACTGCCTCAAGCGCGCCGATTGCTGTCAGTAATTTGGCCAACCTGATTGCCCTGAAAATCGTTGGTTTGGACTTAAATTCATATGTAGCGATGATGTTTGTTCCTTCAATGTTGGGAATTACAGTTATTGCTTTACTGTTATATTATTATTTCCGAAGGGATATTCCGAGTAGAATTCCTACTGTCCTGGTATCCTATGTTCAGGGAAAATTATCCGTCTCCCTTTCTTCCATTCCCAACATTCCTCACATTCCCAACCATTTAGAGCCTACTCATCCTGTTCCTCATATTGACCATCTTCGCCGGCCAAAGCATGTTAGACATCCCCGGTATGAAAATCATATTGGACATCCTCGGCATCAACACTCTATTGAGAACATGGTCGATGAACCGGTTGAGATAGACATGTCTATGTTCAAGGTCTGTATCGTGCTTATCGTTCTTATTAGAGCCAGCCTGTTTATCGGGGCAAGCTTTGGCATCCCTATCGAATTGATTGGAATTTTTGGTGCCCTATTATTGATTTTGTATAGATGGTATAAAAAAAGAATAGGGCCTCTCGATATAATAAGGAAAACGCCTTGGCATATAATTTTATTTGCTTTTAGTATCTATGTTGTCGTTTACGCCCTGCATAATATTGGTTTAACTGCGCTGCTAGTCGAACATCTCCGAGACCCCATATCTGCCAATTATTTGAATGCAAGTTTAATCAGCGGTGGATTGCTTACGGTAATGTCCAATTTATTCAATAACCTTCCGTCAGTTATGATCGGAACCTTTACACTTACTGAAATGGGACTGAATACTTCCACGCTGCAAATCGCTTATCTGGCAAGCATTATTGGTTCGGATATCGGCGCTTTGCTTACCCCGATCGGAACTCTGGCCTCTCTCATTTGGATGTTTTTGCTCAGAGAAAATAATATTAGGGTTAGATGGGTGGATTATTTGAAAGTTACCATTATGGTAATTCCCATTGGACTGTTTATTAGTCTACTGAGCCTTTATGTTTGGGTGGATGCGCTGTTTTTCTAACAAATATAACAGATATAAAAGGAGCAAAAACCAGTGCGAACTGACTTTTTGCTCCTTTTTTCAAGTTACAAGATTGGTGGACTTCCGGACTTGTTACCTTTGAGTTAATATGGATATTTGATTATATTAATTGTAATCGTATTAATGTTATTATTTGTATTTGTGTTACTATCTGTATCTTTGTTACTATTTGTATCTTTATTACTTTTGGTATTGTTATTCTTATTTTTAAGAAATTTATAAATTATAACAAATAACAAGGCGTTAATTATAAATAACTCAGTTTCGATTATTTTATCTTTAATAGACGATAACAGTTTCTCTATTCTATTATTTTGATAAGTTTTACGATTCTTAAGCAAAAGCTTCACGCCCTTTAAAAGAAAGTGAGTAGGGTTGTCTAATATATTTTATTCAGCATGTCCAACGAGTGTTCAGGGGTGGACAAAGAAGTAATAAATTCCGGCAAAAAAATACATCACTTGGAGTTAGACGCGATAAAAAGCCTAGGCACATCTGCCCAGGCTTTCTTATTACCATATCCTATTCGGTCTATCCTCATTTTTCTCGTTATTTTCTCTATTATCTTTATTTTCCCTTTTCTCTTTGTTCTCTCTATTCTCTTTGTTTTCTCTATTTTCTTTATTGCCATTATTCCCTGTATTTTCAGATCTCTTTTGATTTTGTCGATTTCTGGTACTTCGTTTATTATTTTCACAGACATTGTTAACGATACCTACTAATAAGAATATAATAATTGCCAACTCTCCGATGATTACACCCAAAATTGTCACCTCCAATACATATAGAAAAAATTGGAATTGTCCTATATATCTTATTCAAGATGTCCAAGGTCGGTTATTGGATAAAAAGCAAATTCAAAAAAGTTTAAAGAGAAAGGAAAGCCTAGGCAAACAAGCCTAGGGTCTATATTTATTAAAGTTTATCTTTTGACGGGGGGAAGATAGTAATAGTATTTGTGTTAGTATTTGTATTATGGTTATGGTTTCTATTAGGATTACTGTTACTGTTGTCATTGTCATTATCGTTGTCATTATCATTATCATTAACATTAATATTAAAGATAAACACCAACAATAATAGGATAATAACAGCCAACTCAGTTTCGATCACGTGACGTTGAAGATTTTCACCCATATAGTATCACCTCCTATATCGTGCACGAGGAGTTGTCTATATATCATATTCAGCATGTCCATTAGGTGTTACATAAGATGTTTCTAAAAAAAAAGTACTGCCCTCCAAAAGTAAGGGCATTTTTTCTTTTATTCAACCGTTTGCTTAAATCCCAGGCAGCTTGTCACCCCTTGTCCAAGCCGTTCATATACTGTATTGTGCAAAGCAAATTAACCGAAAAGTGAGGAATAGCTATGAAGGCAATAGGATTTGTTGATTATGAGAACATTTGGCAGGGCCTTCATGACTCTGGCTGTCGACTCACGCCCGAAGAATTCATCCAACTGCTGGAGGATTATGCCGAAATAATTGAAGTAGATCTCATTGCGGTTTATCTTTACGCTAATTTTGATAAAGAAGAATTTTGGCGGACCCAAACAGCTTTCGAGAAAAAAAATATCTTTACCCGGCACGTTTATGGCAAAAACAGTTTTGTCAATACCGATCTGCGGCAAAATGCAGCAGATACTGAACTGATGCTTGAAGTCCAGGAGATACTTTTAACCAGAAAAGATGCAGCAGATATTTATTTGCTTTTTACCGGGGATGGTGATTTCCTGCCTTTAATCCGCAGAATTAAAGCTTGGGGCAAAGAAGTCAGAGTAATAGGGGTAAAAAATAAAATCCACCATTTGTTATATCCTTATTGTGAAACTTTTAATGTTTTTGGAGACCTGTTAAAAAAAGATGCGCCAAAATATAAACCCGAAGAGGATTTGGCTCAAGGGTTGGAGATTATCGCCAAGATGCAGTTAAAACTTCCTTATGTGGCCTCAACCAAGGTGCGCAGCACAATCAGCAGGGAACTGGGGCGAACTATATCCGAGGTTAAGGAATTTATCCAGTATCTTTTGGCTGAGAATTATCTCTTAGAAAGAGAATATCACGACCCTAATCTTGTTATCAAAAAAACTAAGATTTATATTTTAAACCTGACTAATCCGAATTTAGCCACAATGCTAGCCGATTATATGGATCAACTTAGTTTCCGGATTGCCAGATTAACGCCTGAAAACCAGTAATCCTTTTTCAAAAGTATTTTAGAAAGAAGGGGATAAAGTTATGCAGGATAAACGTGAAAGATTGTTTGCCATACCCGGGGTAGTAGGTTATGGATACGGGAAAAAAATCACTAAAGGGCTTCTTACTGACGAGGAAGCTTTGATTGTTTTTGTGGAAAAGAAGCTGCCTCCGGAAGAACTTAAAGATGAAGAATTTATCCCCTATGCCATAAATGATGCTCCCACCGATGTCATCGAGATTGGCAAGGTTATTGCCCATAATCAACCGGAAATGAGTGCGGTGAACCTTAAGGAGTGTGAAGTACTCTACCGCTTGTTGTTGGAATGCCTGGGCAAAGGGTCGGCCAAGCCGGAAAAATTAACTAGCCTACAGGAATTTGCCAAGGCAGTAAAAGATGATCTAGACAAACTGCTCATGCTCATAAGGGTCTGTTCTAAAATTAATCTGGCCCAGTATAAAAATGCGGTCAAGTCTACGACACCCATTCAAGATTTGTTGGGCAGCCTAAGCCAGGACCTCTATAGAATTGTCCTCTTAACTACTATCCTTTCTGATATTAATTTTCAGGCTTATAAAAATACCCTTAAATACTTTGGTATTGGCAGCCCGGAAATTAATTTAGCCAATAAAATGCTAGAAAAAATGGACTTCTGGCAAAAGCTCCTTAGACTTTTTAAAAAATCTAAAGTTGATCGGACATCCCTGGTTCGCCCTGCCCCGCCTGGAGTAAGTATCAGCCATTATCAAGGTTCCGCGGGAACATTTGGGGCTGTTGTCTATGATAAAAAAGACAAATCACCATTAATACTATCTAACAATCATGTTTTGGCTAATACTTCCCTGGTTGGAAAGGAGCAAGCTAAAGAAAATGACCCGATAGTTCAGCCAGGCAACTTTGACGGGAAAAATGAGATTATTGCGAAACTGGCAAGATTTATCCCATTAAATCTTTACCCTGGGTCTAACGTAGTTGATTGCGCTGTAGCCAAGCCCTTGAACAATAAGGCAATCACCCCGGAAATCTTGGAAATCGGCCAAGTAAAAGGTATAACTGACCCATATATTGGGCAAAAAATTAAAAAGTCCGGACGTACAACCGGCCTTACAGTGGGCAAAATTCGCGCTGTAGAGGCGACAATTAAAGTCCAGTACGGGGAAGGAATGACCTTAAAATTTGACCGTCAAATTGTTGCTACAGCCATGTCGGCGCCGGGGGACAGCGGATCTTTAGTGCTGGATGAGAATAATAAAGCGGTAGGTTTGCTGTTTGCAGGGTCTGATTTAAGCACGATCATTAATCCAATTGAGCCGGTACTGGATAGTCTGGGAGTAAGATTTTAAGTTTGGTCCTCCTAAGCGCTATTGTCATCCTAAACGCCTCCTTGTCATCCTGAGGCCCCTTGTCATCCTGAGGCCCCTTGTTATCCTGAGGCCCCTTGTTATCCTGAGTCCCCTTGTTATCCTGAGTCCCCCTTGTTATCCTGAGTCCCCCTTGTCATCCTGAGTCCCCTTGTTATCCTGAGTCCCCCTTGTCATCCTGAGTCCCCCTTGTCATCCTGAGTCCCCCTTGTCA
>DUML01000053.1 GCA_012839895.1 Peptococcaceae bacterium
AACATAATTGTAATATAATTGTAACAATTTTGTAATAATGATTAACAGGGCGGGATTGAGCGAACAAATCCCTCATTTGCATAATCTTTCATTTCTGCACTTTCCATGTTCCACCCAACCCCTTTTATTTTCGCATATTTCACATTATGCTATTGAATATTTATACATTTTTATGAATATTTATACACAACATATAGTATTATTCGTTTTCTGCACTACTACTTATTGTATCGCTTTTGATTTTCTGCATTTCTGTTGATACATCGTAAATATATGGTGTCCTACTCAATGCTGTCTCCAATGAAATCAGTCCATTTTGTTTTAGTGCTGTAATATTTTCAATTGTTTCTTTAGCATTTTGTGGAATATCATATTCAAAGGTGCAAGATATATCACCTGTTACCTTTATACCTTTTAATTCCAATAGCTTCCTTATTTTTCCCCACCTTTGAATAAATCCATCAAGTAAAGCATCTTCATTTAACCTTGCTTTAACGCTGGCTAAAGAGTACATCATTCTTATAGATGTTTCTGATAAATTACTAATCTCTACTGCGTTCATAGCTATTGCTGGTGTTTGACTTATGTTAAGTAATTGTGTCATTAGTATTTCATACACTGCCTTAAAACTTGCACTATCCATTTTATTCTGTTCTATTTTAAAATCTGCTGTGTCGTCTATCTGTAATAGGAAACCTACTGCATTAGGGTCTATAGTACCTCTACCATCTTTAGTTGTAAGTCCTGTTCCTTTTAGTATTGGTATACCTGCAATATATTTATATAATCCGTCATGATATTTTGATATTAAATCTTCTAAACTATCTATTATGCTTATATAATCCTCTAAACTACTTCTACCCTTACAAGAATCTAATTCATTGATAGTTTTATATTGTATTGGCAAACCTGATATATTTTTATACCTTCCTGTAACGTGTAATTCTCCTGAATCATCTGTATATTTTATAACTTCATTTTCAGTATAAACAATATAATAGGATATTCCATCTACAAGGTAAAATTCTATAAATGCAATCATTCTTCCTGTTTCGTCAAATACTGGGTATGAATCTTCTGCTGGTATAATTCTACTTGTTATGTTATTATTAGAATCTATATAAACATATTCGTACACTTCACCATATTTAACCATTTTATCTAAGATTTTAAAGTCAATAGAATTATACCTTGCTTTTTCGTACACATCCTTAAATGTTTCCAGTGTTTGTTTATCTTCTGATGTAAGCGTTACTGGATTTTTCAAAAGAAATGATGTTTCAAAATTAAGCAAGGTTTTTGCCAACTGTAATACAATTTTCCTTGTCTTGTACGGTTTTCCGTTGTATTGTTCATTAGGTCTGTTTAATACAGCGTGTTTTCCGCTTAAATATTCCTTCAAATCCAATATGTTTTGTACTCTTTCAAAATGCCATTGTTTTGTAACTTCATCTTGAAACCATACTGGCGAACCATCATAATATTTTTTGATATATTCCTTCAACGTCATAATTAAAACCCTCCTACTTGTAAAATAATTCTGTAATTATCCGCGTCTATTTCCTGTACTCTAGGCATTTTAAATGCTTGAATCTCATTCCGCATTATTACAACATTTTCTTTTGTTTTTATATCATCAAATACAAAAAATTCCCATGATTGTATATTTTCTGCATACTTATTCCTATTCAACCAATCCATGAAGTCCATACACTGACTTTCATCTACATGGACAAGTATTTCTTTGCTTAATACTTTGCTTTTTAGATAGAATTTTATCGGGTAAATTAATTCTTCTTTTTTTATTTTGCTTTTTGGCACTATCATATAAACCTCCGTACATGAAATTCATTATTTTCTTTTATTATATAATCCCCTATATTTGCTGTAATTGTTCCTTTTTTAGTTTTTATCTTTAAAATTGGATTTTTCGGGTCTTTATAATCTATTCTTATTTCATCATTTACGAATTCGCTTATTTTTTCTAGTGTGTCCACATCGTCAAAAAATTGAATTACTTCAACCATAATTAAACCTCCTATTAAGTTTCGCTTAGTCCATCTTCCCATTTTGGGATTGTGCTATTATACATAATATTTTCCTAATTTTAAACTCTGTATGCTCAAAGCGGTGGCTATTACTAGATCGTCGAAATTATTTTTTCCTCTGACATTACCTAGCTTGCCATTTTTCTCCATATAAATTTGCATTTGCTGTAATGTTTCTCTATCGTTGATAAGTATAATTCCTTCCTCAAATGCTTCTTTGAAGTCCTGAATTAATTTTGACTTGCTAACATTATCGGTATTCCAACCTATCTCAAGCGTTTTTCTGCCTGTGGTCTTGTCCCATTTTTTAGTTTTGTTTAGGTTAAGGTATCCTATTTCACGTTTTAACCTATTAATTAGGTCTAAACCATATGAATTTCTTTCTATCATCAAACAAGCATAATTAAAATAATCCCCTAACTCATTAACTATATTTGCGAATTTGTATACTGGCAGTCCACTTTGATAAAATACCGCTACCTGTTCACCTGAAGAATCAAGTATACTCATAGCAGATAAATCCCCTTCTTTTGATAGTCCGCTTGCTGTGTCCACTCCTGCAAAGTACATTTCCTTTGGTTTCGGCAACTTATAGATAAATAAACTTTTATTCAAGTAAGGGTATAATACATCTGGCAGGTCATTTATTTCCTTTGCATTTAGCGGTTCTGGCAAAAATAATAATCTATCGCTAATTTGCTTCTGGTCAAATACGCTTTCCTGAGTTGATACAAATGCTTCCTGCCATGTTGAAGGAAAATCTTCTTTGAATTGTTCAGGTGTCATATTTTGCAATCTCCATCTTCTCCACATCAATTGCACTTTTGTTGCCCCCATTTCATATAGTTTTTTTTCTGTTTCGTCCATCTCATCATCGTAAAGATGTTTTATTAAACTGCCCTTTTTGTACCATTGTTTTGCAAGTTCATATTCAAATTGGTATTGTTTTTTCACGCTATCACAAAACCAATTATAAAAAAATGGTTTATATCGTGAATTTCCTGCCATTGACTCCTTAAAAAGTTCATAAAAATAATTCATTCCATGTGCTGTAGATTCAATGAATATTCTTGAATTTTCGTTTTTTATTAAAGTGCTTTCAAGTGCTGGTAATGCTTGAGTTTGAAATTTTTCGTCATAGAAGGCAAATTCTGATAAATGAATTAAGTTCAGGGAATATCCTCTACCTACACTTTCCGCTTTCATTTTTGACGCTGTTCTAACTACAATTCTGGAATTATTTTCAAGAAATAGTTCCATTTCATTGTTTTTGCGGAAACCAATCCTGTATTTTTCTGGAATACTTTCATACATCAATTTTAATCGAGTAAACAAATATGCTGACACATCCTCACTTTGAGCCATTATTAGTGAGTTAAAGTTCGGATATTGAAAACTATAGTATAAAATTAGGCCCAGATAGAGGGTGCTAAAACCTATTTGACGTGGTTTTAGCGTAATGTTAAATCTTTCCATATTTTCTACAAAATGTTGTTGTTCCTTTGTGAGCACGAAAGGCACAAGTTCACCATTGTAATATACTTTTACAAAATTTTTAAGCCAAAGTGCTGGATTAGCATTTATACGTCTTAATTTTTCTTCTCTAGTTAGCTTTGGCACTTTCTCACCTTCTTTGTTTTGTTGTATAATTAATTAGAATTAATTTAGACAAAATAAAAACAGCAGGTAATATAAAATCATTACCTGCTTGAAAAAACGTCTCTAAAATAAAAATAAAAAGCGTACAAAGGTTTTATTCTAATACTAGGTCATCTTCTTCTATTTCTTCCTGCTGTTCCTGCTTATTTGATTTTTTAGTTTTTGCTGATTTTTTTAACTCATTTTGTAATACTAAAAATGTCTTAATTGCTTTGTCATCGCCTTGCTTTGCTTTCTCTGATACTACGTTATATATCTCTACAAAATCCTTATTACTTCTTTCAAGCAATAATAAATTCATTAACTCTGCGTATTCCTCTGTATTTTCCCATTGTTTTAAATTACCATATTTTTTCATACTGCCTTTACAATATTTCTCTATAATATCTTGTTCCGTAAATTCGGAAAAATCTCTGTTTGAATTTGCAAGTTTGTTTCGCCACATGAAATAAGCGTACTTGGGATAGTTAGTCGTGTTTTTCCAATATTGTTTCAATGCTTGATTAAGTAATGATACTTGCCTTGCCATACTTCATTCCTCCGTTTCTTTGAGTATCAAAAATCAAAAAAGGATAGCCCTTTGACGCTATCCCGAATTTTTCTTTTAGTTCTTTATTTGCTTTTATTCTTGTTAAGTTATAACTTTCTAATATTTCCTGTAAACATCTTTTTAGTTTTACCTTTTTTTCTTCCTTTTTTCCTCGTATTTGTCGTATAATCTGTTCTTCTGTACAATACCCTTGTGCCTGTATTAGTTGAAGTATTATCTTTGTCGCTTTTTCTGCGAATTGTTGGCTTGCTTTAGATAGTTTTTCGTCTTTCTGCTGTACATATACTTTATTAGCTTCATTTTCTGATAAACTTCTAATAAGTAATTCCCTGCTAAATCCTGTCATAGTCATATTTTGATAGTGTCAAGAAGTTTGTGTAAACTACTTCTTGTATGTATAAGTTAGTTTTCAAACAATTCATTTAGTTCGGCCTGAACTAATGCAAAACCTTTATGTACT
>DUML01000054.1 GCA_012839895.1 Peptococcaceae bacterium
AAATCTTTTACCCTGGTATCTTTATTAACCTGAGCTTTAGCGAGAATCTTGTTGGATTGAGAAACCCCTATCCCATAAATATAGGTCAGAGCTATCTCAACACGCTTGTCTCGAGGTATATCCACCCCAGCGATACGTGCCATCTAAAATACACACCCCCGTTTTATTCGCTGTTCATATGCAAACTATATAGTTTTCTTGCTACCGGTTTGATCTTGTATTACAAAGTCCTTCGGACATCGAACTTCGCATCTCGATCTTAACCTTGGCGTTGTTTATGCTTGGGATTTTCACAAATCACTATGACTTTTCCGTGACGTTTAATAACTTTGCACTTTTCACAAATCGGTTTTACAGAAGGCCTTACTTTCACCTGTAATCCCTCCCTCATTTGCTTTATTTGTATCTATAAACAATGCGTCCTCTGGTCAGGTCATAGGGAGAGAGCTCCACGGTGACCCGGTCTCCTGGCAGAATCCTAATGAAATGCATACGGATCTTGCCGGAAACGTGCGCCAGAACCTTGTGCCCGTTAGAGAGTTCAACACGAAACATTGCGTTTGGCAGTGGTTCTAAAACCTTACCCTCTACCTCAATAACATCTTCTTTGGACATTTTGCATTTCCCTCCTTTGACATTTTCTTATCCGGTGGCAAGCTTAAGTTCGAGTTAGTATTTCAGGGCCGTTTTCAGTAATGGCCACTGTGTGTTCGAAATGTGCCGAGGCTCGGCGATCTTTGGTTACGACCGTCCATCCGTCCTCAAGAGTTTCTACTTCGTAGCCCCCCAAATTAACCATTGGTTCAATCGCCAGGGCCATTCCAATCTCGAGTCTCGGCCCCCTGCCGGGTTTGCCAAAGTTGGGTATCTGTGGTTCTTCATGCATTTTTCTGCCAATCCCGTGCCCAACATAATCCCGCACTACCGACATCCCATTACTTTCAACATAAGTCTGGATTGCAGAAGAAATGTCTTGAAGACGTTTTCCTTTACGGGCTTGAACAATACCCAGCTCCAAAGCTTTACTAGTTACTGCCAGCAACTTGGCTTTTTCAGTACTGATCTCACCAACCGGCAGTGTAATTGCAGCGTCACCTACATATCCTTTGTAAATGGCACCACAATCGATACTGATAATATCACCATTTTTTAAGGTTCTCAAACCGGGAATCCCGTGAACAACTTCTTCGTTGATTGAAGTGCAGAGGCTCGCCGGAAAACCATTGTAACCCTTAAAAGCCGGGATTGCTTGGTATTTCCTAATGTGTTTTTCAGCAGCCTTGTCAAGTTCTTCCGTTGTTATTCCCGGTTTAACCATTTCTTTCATGATCTCTAAAACTTCGGCCACTATGCGGCCTGCTTCACGCATCAGCTTCAGCTGATCCTTGTTTTTTAGTTCAATCATGACCCTACTCCAAAACGTCAAGAATACTCTGGAAAACCTGTTCTATTTCTTGATCGCCCCGGATTCTTTTCAGCAGCCCTTGTTTACTATAATACGCAATCAAAGGCTCTGTTTGCTGATTATAAACCTTTAAGCGGTTCTTGGCAGTTTCTAAGGTGTCATCGCTGCGTTGGAAAAGCTCTCCTCCACATTTGTCACAAACATTTTGTTCTTTGGGAGGGTTAAAGACCAGGTGGAAGGTTGCGCCACATTTCTTGCACACTCTTCTCCCTGTGAGCCTTTCCAAAAGGATGTCATCAGGAACTTCAATGTTAAGGACTCCATCCAGGCTCATATTAAGATCGCTTAAGATTTTGGCCAAAGCGTCCGCCTGGGCAGCCGTACGGGGAAACCCGTCCAGGAGGAAGCCGTTTTTACAGTCATCTTGAGCCAATCTATCGGCTACGATCCCAATAGTGACTTCATCGGGAACCAAGGCACCGGCATCCATATATTCCTTAGCCTTCATACCTAGTGGCGTTTGGGCTTTTATTGCTGCCCGGAACATATCACCGGTTGATATATGGGGGATATTATAATATTCAATTAGCCGTTCTGCTTGTGTCCCTTTACCAGCACCCGGAGGGCCCATCAGAATTAAGTTCATCTTTTAAGAGCCTCCTACTTCAAGAATCCCTGATAGTGTCGTTGCAAGAGCTGAGCTTCCATCTGTTTCATAGTATCCAGCGCCACGCTGACAACAATCAGTAAAGATGTTCCTCCCAGATAAATATTCTTGATTCCGGTCAGTCCCATTACCAAACTGGGGAGAACTGCTATGAGAGCCAAGAATATTCCACCGGCTAACGTAACTCTGCTTAGAATTTTAAACAAATAATCCGAAGTTGGGCGTCCGGGGCGGATTCCCGGGATAAAGCCGCCGTATTTTTTCAGATTATCGGCTACATCAACCGGATTAAAGGTGATACCGGTATAGAAGTAGGTAAAGAAAATAATGAGTAAAGCGTATATGGTTAAATAGGGAATCGAATAAATTGTACCGTTCATGGAAAGCCATTTATTGACGAACATAACAAACCCGGAAGTTTGCGGCAGCCAAGTCGCAATTGTACCGGGGAAAGCTACCAGCGAGATACCGAAAATAATGGGAATAACGCCAGCTTGGTTTACTTTTAAAGGAATATGGGAGCTTTGCCCGCCATAAACCCGGCGTCCCACCACTCTCTTCGCATACTGGACAGGTATTCTTCTTTGGCCTTCCTGAATAAACACCACACCGGCAATAATTAATGCTGCGATAACCACCAAGCCGACAATAGAAAACCAGCTTATTTCGCCTACCTTAAGGAGATTGACCAGATATTTGATGGCATCCGGTATTCCGGCAACAATCCCGGCAAAAATGATGATGGAAATACCATTTCCTATACCTTTTTCCGTAATTTGCTCACCTAGCCACATAAGGAAGGCTGTTCCTGCAGTTAAAACTAAGGCAATCATCAGATAAATCGGAATTCTGAAGCTCGGATCCGGAATGACCAGCGCTCCTCTTAAGCCTATAGTAAGTCCAAGACCGTTGATAAAACCTAAGATAACTGTGCCGTAACGGGTAAACTGGACAATTTTCTTCCGGCCTTCTTCGCCCTCTTTGGCCAGCCTTTCCAAATAAGGAATGACAACCGTCAAGAGCTGAATGATAATCGAAGCCGTAATATAAGGCATAATACTTAAGGCAAACACCGAAAAGCGTTTCAAAGAGCCGCCGGAAAAGGTGTTAAAGAAGTCAAACAGTCCTCCACTGCCCATCATCTCAGTAAGCAATTCACGATCCATGAAAGGAATCGGGATGTGAGCCCCGATCCTGAAGACCAGGAGCATAAGCAGAGTGAACCCTATTTTTTTACGAATGCTTGGGACTCCCCACGCATCTTTCAGGGTCTCAAGTATCAATTTATTCCACCTCTACTTTTCCACCGGCAGCAGTGATTTTCTCCGCCGCTGTTTTACTTACTTTTTGTACTTTGACAGTAAGGGCCTTGGTTAATTCACCTTCTCCTAGAACTTTGACACCATCAAGAGGCTTCTTGATAAGTCCAACGCCAAAGAGTGATTCGATTGTAACCTCAGCTCCCTGTTCAAATCTTTCTTCCAGATCGGCAACGTTGATAACATTATATTCCTTACGGAAAATATTTGTAAAACCGCGTTTGGGAATTCGGCGAGTCATGGGCATCTGGCCGCCTTCAAAGCCGGGACGGACACCACCGCCGGAACGGGCGTTTTGGCCTTTATGACCGCGACCTGCTGTGTTACCCAAACCGGAACCATTACCTCTGCCCACACGTTTGCGTGTTTTTCTCGAACCTTCTGCAGGCTTTAATTCATGGAGTTTCAATGTGGACACCTCCTTACTATTTTGCAGTACTGTTTCTCTTAACCGGATTTATTTAGCTCATATCCTGCGCATCTTAGCTTTGAGTCATCCGTAAAGGTTATCTGTTTTAAGCTTTTAGCCCAGGATTTCTTCTACTGTTTTACCGCGCAACTTGGCGACTTCTTCTTCCCTTTTCAAGGATTTTAAGCCTTCCATAGTAGCGTTAACAACATTATGGGGATTGGCTGATCCAAGTGATTTGGTGAGTATATCTTTAACCCCTGCTGCTTCCAGCACCGCACGCACAGGTCCGCCGGCGATAACTCCGGTTCCTTTGGAAGCCGGTTTTAAGAGTACCTGGCCGGCACCAAATTTGCCAATAATAGGATGAGGAATAGTTGTTCCTTTGAGCGGTATGGAAATGAGGTTTTTCTTCGCATCTTCTATCCCTTTGCGAATTGCTTCGGGAACTTCGGCAGCTTTGCCCAGTCCGGCTCCCACTATACCGTTACCGTCACCGACAACAACTAAAGCGCTGAAGCTGAAGCGTCTGCCGCCTTTTACTACTTTTGCGACACGGGCTATATGGACAATCTTTTCAGTTAGTTCCAGTTTGCTGGGATCAATATTTGACAATGAGTCTCCCTCCTTTTCCCTTGATTAGAATTCCAGCCCTGCTTCTCTGGCACCTTCAGCCAGAGCTGCTACTCTACCATGATAAAGGTTCCCGCCGCGGTCATATACCACCTTGGTGATACCCTTGGCCAGAGCCTTTTTAGCAATCATTTCCCCGACTTTTTTGGCACCTTCAATATTTCCTCCGGAAAGCCCACTAGCCTTAAATTCCGGTTCTAAGGACGAAGCGGCAACGAGTGTTATGCCGAGGTCATCATTAATAACTTGAGCATAAATATGGTTGAGGCTTCTGAACACCGAAAGTCTTGGCCTTTCGGCTGTGCCATAAATTTTCTTGCGTACGCTTTTATGCTTTTCTCTTATTTTTTTTCTACGGTCAGTCCTTTTTATCAAGCAAATTCACCCTTTCTATGCGGCAAGAGATTTTGCCCTTACCTTACTTCTTGCCACCGGTTTTACCTTCCTTACGGCGGATAACTTCATTTTCGTATTTAATACCTTTGCCTTTATAGGGCTCCGGCGGACGTTGTTCACGGACATTGGCAGCGAACACTCCGACCTTTTCTTTATCAATTCCCTTAATAATTATCTTGTTTGGTGCGGGAACTTCTATCTCAATGCCTTCCCAGGGTTCCATTTCTACAGGATGGGATTTACCGACTGCAAGTACCAGCTTCTTGCCTTGGAGGGAGGCACGATAACCGACACCCACCAAATCCAGGCTCTTGCTAAAACCTTTGGTCACGCCTTCAATCATATTGGCCAGAAGAGTACGGGTTAGGCCGTGGAAAGCGCGATGCTCAGGTTCATCGCTGGAACGGGTTACATTTATGGTATTACCGTCGATTGCAATGGTAATCTCCGGGCGAAATTCCCTGGTAAGAGTGCCTTTGGGGCCTTTGACTGTTACGACATTGCCTTCTTGTTTTATTTCAACCCCGCTGGGTATGGTAATAGGTTTTCTACCAATTCGAGACATATTCTACACCTCCATCCTTTACCAAATGTAGCAGATGACTTCTCCACCTAATCCTTCTTTGCGTGCCTGTCTGTCAGGCATGATGCCTTTGGAGGTAGATATAACTGCAACTCCCAGGCCCCCAAGTACTTTAGGAATCTGGTCTTTTTTAGCGTAAACACGACGGCCGGGACGGCTGATACGCTTTAAACCGGTAATTACCCGTTCCCGGTTCGGACCATATTTAAGATAGATCCTGATTATATCCTGTTTATTGTCTTTGATTACTTCATAATCCTTAATAAAGCCTTCCTGTTTCATCAGTTCGGCCAGAGCCTTCTTAATATTTGAGCCCGGTACTTCCACTTTATCGTGATATACCATTCCGGCATTACGAATCCTTGTCAAAAAATCGGCAATAGGATCTGATGTCAATGACACTGAAGTTTCCCCCTTTCTCCAATAATGCTTACCAACTAGCCTTGGTTATTCCAGGCAGTTCGCCTTTATAAGCCAGTTCTCTGAAGCATATCCTGCATATTCCAAATTTACGCATATAGGCATGCGGGCGGCCACATATCTTGCAGCGATTATGCCAGCGAACAGCATATTTCGGTTTTCTTGCTTGCCGAGCAATCATTGATTTTTTGGCCATTTTTAAGCCTCCTTAAATCTAGTCCTTAGCGAGTCTAATCGCGAAACGGCATACCAAAACCTCTTAAGAGTTCTTTGGCCTCTTCGTCAGTCTTGGCTGTTGTCACAAAGACAATGTCCATTCCCCTAAGTTTATCAATTTTATCATAATTAATTTCAGGGAAAATCAGCTGTTCTTTCAGTCCCAGAGTATAGTTTCCTCTGCCGTCAAATGATTTACCGGATACACCTTGAAAGTCCCTAACGCGAGGGAGAGCGAAATTAATCAGTCTATCAGCAAATTCATACATCCTGTCGCCTCTTAAGGTCACTTTGACCCCAATAGGCATCCCGGAACGAACCTTAAAAGCAGCAATAGATTTTTTTGCCCTAGTAACTACCGGTCTCTGGCCTGAGATAGTCATTATATCTTCAATAGCCGCGTCAATGGCCTTAGGGTTTTGAATCGCTTCCCCTAAGCCGACATTGATAACTATTTTCTCCAAACGCGGTGTTTGCATAACGTTTTTATAATTGAACTTCTTTTGAAGTGCCGGGATTATTTCTTTTTTATATAGTTCCTTTAAGCGGGCCACCAGAATACCTCCCTTCCAAAATTATTTCTTATTTTGATCCGGTAAGTTGTGGCCGCATTTCTTGCAGACCCTTACTTTTCCTTCTCCGGTTATTTTGATACTTTTTCTGGTTACTGAATTGCATTCTGTGCAGTAAAGCATGACATTCGAGCTGTGAATAGGCGCTTCAATTTCAACAATCCCACCCTGAGGCATTTTCTTGGTAGGTCTCTGGTGCTTCTTCACTACATTGACTTTTTCCACGATAACTCTGCTTTTATCTGGAAGCACTTGGAGCACTTTGCCCTTTTTGCCTGCATCTTTGCCTGTTATAACCATAACCATGTCGCCTTTTTTGACATGCACTTTTGCTTTTGCGGCGGACATAATTTCTTCACCTCCGTCCGACTTGTCGTCCTATAATACTTCCGGTGCTAGTGACACGATTTTCATATAATCTTTTTCTCTCAGTTCCCGAGCTACTGGCCCAAAGATACGGGTCCCACGGGGGCTTTTATCATCTTTAATAATTACTGCAGCATTCTCAGAAAACTTAATATATGAACCGTCAGGTCTTTTAATTTCTTTTTTAGTTCTTACCACAACGGCCTTAACAACTTCACCTTTTTTGACCACGCCGCCTGGTGTTGCTTCTTTAACCGAAGCAATGATTACATCACCTACTGTGGCATACCGACGTTTAGAACCACCCAACACCCGGATACACAATAATTTCTTAGCTCCGGTATTGTCTCCTACTTTAAGGGTTGATTCAGCTTGAATCATTGGGCGGGCCCTCCTTTCCTGGATGCATTATTTATTCGGCTTAAAGAACAACAGCTTTTTCGGTTATTTTAACCAGCCGCCAGTTTTTTTCCTTACTTATAGGCCTGGTTTCCATTATTATAACGGTATCCCCGACTTTAGCCTCATTGTTCTCATCATGAACTTTATATTTTTTAGTGATTTTTACGGTTTTCTGATAGATAGGGTGCTTTTTAGCTGTGACTACGGCCACAACAATAGTTTTATCCATTTTATCGCTGACAACTTTTCCAATTCTGGTTTTGCGCAGATTTCTTTCCAAGATCTAGAGCGCCTCCTTTCTACTTTTAAGCGCGCCTAAGTTCGCGCTCACGGAGAATGGTCTTGCCTCTTGCAATACCTTTACGGACCTCTTTGATCCGCATTGGGTTGTCAAGCTGACCGGTAGCTAATTGGAAACGCAAATTGAATAATTCCGTTTTATAACTGTCAATTTGTTTTAACAGTTCTTCATCTGTCATATCACGGAAATTTTTATTCTTCGCCATCTACGCCACCTCCAACCTGTTCTCCGTCCAAATCTTCTTTGCGGACAAACTTGCATTTAACAGGGAGTTTGTGAGAAGCGAGTCGAAATGCTTCACGAGCTACTTCCTCCGGAATACCGGCAAGCTCAAACATTATTCTCCCTGGCTTAACAACTGCCACCCAATACTCGGGGGTCCCTTTACCGCTTCCCATCCTGGTTTCGGCAGGTTTGGCGGTTATCGGCCTGTCGGGAAAGATATTTATCCATACTTGACCGCCGCGTCTAATGTAGCGGGTCATTGCAATACGAGCGGCTTCAATTTGCCTGTTGGTAATCCAGGCATTATCGAGAGCCATCAGTCCATATTCTCCGTAAACAACTTTTGTCCCTTTGTGAGCTTTGCCTTTTAAGGAAGGCCTATGCTGTTTACGATGCTTTACTCTGGTAGGTATAAGCATGTTATTGTCCTCCTTCCTCCGTTACGGCCTTCTTGGCAGGAAGAACCTCGCCGCGGTAAATCCATACTTTGACACCAATTTTGCCGTAGGTCGTATTGGCTTCGGCAAAACCATAGTCAATATCCGCCCTTAGGGTATGCAGAGGTACTTTGCCCTCGTTATACCATTCTGTGCGAGCTATTTCCGCACCGCCAAGTCGTCCGCTGCATGCTATTTTTATGCCTTGGGCGCCTGCACGCATGGTCCGTCCCACTGTTTGTTTCATTGCTCTGCGGAAAGAAACACGTTTTTCCAGTTGCTGCGCTACGCTTTCGGCTACAAGTTGAGCGTCCAGTTCTGGTTTCTTAATTTCAACAATATTTATTGCCACTTGTTTACCGGTCATGGCTTCCAAGGCTTTACGCAAATTTTCCACCTCGGCGCCGCCACGTCCGATGACAATCCCTGATTTAGCAGCATGCACAGTTACTTTTACTCTGTTGGCTACTCTTTCTATTTCAACTGTCGGGACTCCCGCTTGATACAGTTTCTCTTTAATAAATTTGCGAATTTTCAGGTCTTCATGAAGGAGCTCTCCGTAGTTTTTATCAGCATACCACCGTCCCTCCCAGGTACGGATAATGCCAAGACGCAGACCTTTGGGGTTAACTTTTTGACCCATGCTTTGATTATTCCTCCTTCTTATCGCCGACGAACACGGTAATGTGACTGGTCCGCTTGCGGATTCTGTCCGCTCTACCCTGTGCTCGGGGCTTGATGCGTTTCAATGTCGGTCCTTGATCTACATAGATTTTCGTTACATATAGATCATCCGGACTCAAATCCAGGTTGTGTTCAGCATTTGCAACCGCCGATTTCAAAACTTTGGTCACCGGTTCTCGCGAAATCTGCGGCGTAAATTTAAGAATTGCGAAAGCTTCATCTACTTTTTTACCCCGGATTAAATCAACAACCTGACGCACCTTGCGAGGAGAAATACGGATATATTTTGCCACTGCTTTAGTTTCCATTTGCTAATTACCTCCTCTCAATCAGCGTAAGCCGCTGGATTTTTCGCTTCCGGCGTGTCCTTTAAATGTTCTGGTCGGTGCAAATTCACCGAGTTTATGGCCAATCATATCTTCAGTTATATAAACCGGAACATGTTTGCGACCATCATGAACAGCAATAGTATGCCCAATCATTTGGGGAAAAATGGTAGACCTTCTTGACCAAGTCTTTAACACTCTCTTTTCGCCGGTTTTATTCATCTCTTCAATCCGCTTTAGTAAGCGGGGACAGACATATGGACCTTTTTTCAGAGATCTGCCCATTCTGAGGTCTCCTTTCGCTTAACTTTATCCTCTACGTTTGACTATAAATTTATTGCTCTGATTTTTCTTCTTCCGAGTCTTGGCTCCCAGAGCGGGTTTACCCCAAGGTGTAACCGGGTTGCGGCCAATCGGGTTGCGGCCTTCACCGCCACCATGCGGGTGGTCAACAGGGTTCATAACCGCTCCACGAACTGTCGGGCGTTTGCCAAGCCAACGGTTGCGTCCGGCTTTACCGATGGTAACATTCTCATGGTCGAGATTGCCTACTTGACCGATTGTTGCCCGGCATTCCAAGTGAATCATTCTCATTTCACCGGATGGAAGCCTTAAAGTCGCATAATTTCCTTCCTTAGCCATGAGCTGAGCCGCACTGCCGGCGGCACGGACTAATTGGCCGCCTTTGCCGGGTTTCATCTCAATATTATGAATGTGGGTACCAACCGGAATGTCCTTTAGTTTTAAAGTGTTGCCGATTTTAATATCAGCACCTTCACCACTAACAATTTCCTGACCTACCTGAAGGCCATTGGGAGCAATAATATAAGCCTTGAAACCGTCAGCGTAGTTCAAAAGAGCGATATTGGCGCTGCGATTCGGATCGTATTCGATGCTGGCCACTCTGGCCGGAATCCCATCTTTATTTCTTTTAAAGTCAATTATACGATAGCGTCTTTTATGGCCGCCGCCTTTATGCCGAACTGTCAAGCGGCCCACATTGTTTCTTCCCGCCTTCTTTTTGAGTGGAGCGAGAAGAGAACGCTCAGGTGTAGTCTTGGTGATTTCTTCGAATGTAAGCACTGTCATTTGCCTACGTCCAGGAGTTGTTGGTTTATATGCTTTAATAGGCATTATTTTCTCCCTCCTTTGCCTCTAAATTTTATAGACCTGCATATCCTTCGATTTTATCGCCTGGTTTGAGAGTTACAATGGCTTTTTTCCTGTCCGGGGTCTTACCAACATAACGCCCCACCCTTTTTTCTTTACCTTTAACTTTTATGGTACGTACTTCAGCGACTTTAACTTTGAACATTTTCTCTACAGCATTTTTAATTTCGATTTTATTGGCTGCAGTATCGACCCAAAAGGTGTATTTGTTTTCATCTACCATCCCTACGGATTTTTCGGAAATTACAGGGCGAATGAGGACATCACGTGCATCACGCATTCTTAAGCACCTCCTCTGCTTGCCTTACTGCAGCTTTGCTGAAGACTACTACATCATGTTTCAAAAGATCCACAACATTTAAAGTATCTGGTCTGGTTGTGAGCACACCCTCAATATTGCGGGCTGAATAGACGGCATTTTTATCATTTTCAGCCGTTACCAGAAGGGCTTTTTTGTCAACATTCAGAGCTTTCAGCATTTTAACCATTTCTTTGGTCTTGGGCTGTTCGAAACTAATCTGATCCACAACAATTAAGTTATTAGAATTCACTTTACTGGAAAGTGCTGAGTACAGAGCGAGTCTCTTAACTTTTTTAGGCAGCTTTTTGCTGTAATCTCTGGGCTTGGGCCCAAAAATAATACCGCCGCCTCTCCAGAGAGGAGAACGAATGGTGCCTGCTCTGGCCCGTCCTGTACCTTTTTGTCTCCAGGGCTTCCGTCCGCCACCTCTGACTTCGCTGCGCCCCAGTGTAGAATGGGTCCCTACTCTGGCATTGGCCAATTGGGCTACAACAGCGGCATGCATTACATGAACATTGGGTTCAATCCCAAAAATTTGCTCATCTAATTCTATTTCTTCAACAGGAGCTCCCTGCATATTTACAACCTGTACCTTAGGCATTGCGTATCCTCCTTTCCTTTTGGACTACTTCGCTTTTACCGATTCTTTTAGAATTAGTAAACTTTTTTTGGCGCCAGGTACGCATCCTTTAATCAGGATAATGTTTTTATCGGCATCAACCCTGACAACATCCAGGTTTTGAACAGTAACTCTTTCTCCACCATGACGTCCGGGTAATTTTCTTCCTTTGAAAACACGAGCCGGCCCTTTCGCGCCCATGGAACCTGTACGATGATGATATTTGGAACCATGACCCATCGGTCCGCGGCGGGCACCATGGCGTTTACGCATCCCGGCAAAGCCTTTTCCTTTGGAAGTCCCTGTAACATCTACCTTGTCCCCAACTTGGAAGATGTCCGCTTTAATCTCCTGCCCAATTTCATAGGAATCCACATCGTTAGTCCTAAACTCTCTGACAAAACGCAAAGATTTCATTCCAGCTTTTTTGAAATGTCCCAGTTCAGGCTTCGTAGCGAGGCTTTCTCTCATCTCTTCAAAACCAACCTGAATTGCGTTGTAACCGTCCGAAGCCTCAGTTTTCTTCTGCAAAACATAACATGGTCCTGCTTGAACCACTGTAACCGGAATTACCCTACCGTCTTCGGCAAAAACTTGGGTCATTCCTACTTTTCTTCCCAGAATTCCTCTAGACACGACGCCACCTCCTATACACTTTGAAGTGCACCGGTCTTTGCCGGAGCACGAGAGTGTCTAATATTTTTTATTCCGGGTTAACGTTCCACACCTCCGGGTGTTTCGCGTCACAAACAAAAATATTTTACCACATTCCTGGGCAGAGCGCCAGTAAAATTTATAATTTTATCTCAATATCTACACCTGACGGAAGATCTAATCTCATTAAGGCATCCACTGTTTTGGATGTAGGATCGAGAATGTCAATCAGTCTCTTATGAGTCCTCATCTCAAATTGTTCCCGGGAATCTTTATTGACATGGGGGGATCTAAGAATCGTATAGACATTTTTTTCGGTCGGCAGGGGGATTGGGCCGCTGACACTGGCACCTGTCCTTTTAGCTGTTTCTACAATTCTTTCGGCAGATTGATCCAAAGTTTTGTGATCAAAGGCTTTCAATCTTATTCTGATTTTTTGGTTCATGTTTCAAACCTCCTAATTATTTTTGCCCGTTTAACAGGCGTTGGGCGTAAAAATTCCCTGTTCCAGGCGGAGTCACCTGAAAACAGCAACCTTTCACGCCTTTCTTGTCTCTTCATTAGGACACTCCTGTCCTTTTTCAACCGGCTTTTTATCTTTATTCTTATCCTGGTCTTTTTGTTCCTAGCCTTTTGGCTCTTACGCCAGTCTTTTATTTTGTCTTATCTCGGAAAGGGAAGCTGCCAGGCTTAGCAGCTTCCCTTAATTACTATAAGAGATTATTCAATAATTGAGGCAACTACACCGGCGCCGACGGTACGTCCGCCTTCCCGGATAGCAAAACGTAAGCCTTCTTCCATAGCGATAGGAGTGATTAATTCGCAAGTAAGTGTGACCCTGTCGCCAGGCATACACATTTCTACACCTTCAGGAAGTTGGATAACGCCGGTAACGTCAGTGGTACGGAAATAGAACTGGGGACGGTAATTATTGAAGAACGGGGTATGACGGCCACCCTCTTCTTTAGTTAAAACGAAAACTTCAGCAGTAAATTTGGTATGGGGTTTGATGCTGCCGGGTTTGGCCAAAACTTGTCCGCGTTCAACCTCTTTGCGCTCTACACCACGGAGAAGGACACCGATATTGTCGCCGGCTTCAGCTTGATCAAGAAGTTTACGGAACATTTCTACGCCGGTGCAAACAGTTTTACGGGCTTTTTCTTGTAAACCGACGATTTCAACTTCGTCACCGACTTTAACGGTACCGCGTTCAACACGACCGGTAGCAACAGTACCGCGGCCGGTAATTGTGAAAACGTCTTCCACAGGCATTAAGAAGGGTTTGTCCTTCGGACGTTGCGGAATAGGAACATACTCATCAACAGCATCCATCAGGTTCCAGATTTTGCCGCACCATTCGCAATCTCTGGAGCCGCAGCCGCACTCTAAGGCTTTTAGACCGGAACCGGGAATAACCGGAATTTCGTCACCTGGGAAGTCATATTCACTTAAGAGTTCGCGTACTTCCATTTCAACCAGTTCAAGGAGTTCCGGGTCATCGACCATGTCGACTTTATTAAGCCAAACAACAATGTAGGGAACACCAACCTGACGGGCTAAGAGGATATGCTCACGAGTCTGAGGCATTGGGCCGTCAGCAGCGGATACAACAAGGATTGCACCGTCCATCTGGGCAGCACCGGTAATCATGTTTTTAACATAGTCAGCGTGACCGGGGCAGTCGACGTGGGCATAGTGGCGGTTAGCAGTCTCATACTCAACGTGAGCGGTGGAAATGGTAATACCGCGTTCGCGCTCTTCCGGAGCTTTGTCAATTTGGTCAAATGCAGTGGCTACTGCTCCACCGTGTTTGGATAAAACGTAAGTAATTGCAGCTGTAGTAGTGGTTTTGCCGTGGTCAACGTGACCGATAGTGCCAACGTTAACGTGGGGTTTAGTACGCTCAAACTTTTGTTTAGCCATCTTATTTTTTCACTCCTTAATAATAAATATAAATTATATTTTTAATTATAAATTTTTAGTTAAATAAATTTTATTTAAATAGTTAGACAGTTTTAATATTTTTAGCTTCAATTTACAGCTTTATATAACTTTAATTTAAGTTTTAAGCTCTTTTGGCAATTATCCCGTCGGCAATATTTTTGGGAACCTCTTCGTAATGATCAAACTGCATAACATAGACTCCCCGGCCTTGGGTACGGGAACGCAGGTCCGTTGCATAACCAAACATCTCGGCAAGAGGCACATAAGCGCGAATAATCTGCGCGCCGGAACGGGCTTCCATTCCTTCGATGCGGCCTCGTCTGGAATTTAAGTCACCAATAACATCGCCCATATATTCCTCGGGCACAGTGACTTCTACTTTCATGATTGGTTCCAGGAGAACCGGATCGGCTTTAGCAGCTGCGGCTTTAAAAGCCATAGAGCCTGCTACTTTGAAAGCCATCTCGGAGGAGTCCACATCATGGTAAGATCCATCATAAACCGTAGCTTTGATATCTACAGTCTGGTACCCGGCCAGGATACCATTCTGCATGGCTTCTTCAATACCGGCTTGAATTGGTGGTATAAATTCCTTAGGAATTACGCCCCCAACAATCTTGCTTTCAAAGATAAAGCCTGAACCTGGCTCCAGGGGTTCGAACTCAACCCAACAGTGGCCATATTGCCCGCGCCCACCGGACTGGCGGATAAATTTACCCTCAGCTTTAACGGCTTTCCGGATAGTTTCTTTATAAGAAACCTGTGGGCGTCCCACATTGCAGTCTACCTTGAACTCTCTCTGCAAGCGGTCAACAATGATTTCCAAATGAAGTTCGCCCATACCTGCAATGATGGTCTGGCCAGTTTCCTCATCCGTATACGCTCTGAAAGTCGGATCTTCTTCGGAGAGCTTCGCCAGTGCTCCTCCAAGTTTATCTTGGTCCGCCTTGGTTTTAGGCTCAATAGAAACGTGGATAACCGGTTCCGGAAAGACCATGGATTCAAGAATGATTTTCGCCTTCTCGTCACAAAGGGTATCTCCGGTGCTGACATCCTTAATACCTACGGCGGCCCCAATGTCACCGGCTCGAATCTCCTCCACATCTTCCCGATGGTTGGCATGCATGCGGAGAATCCTGCCGATCCTTTCTTTTTTGCCTTTGGTAGAGTTCAAAACATAAGAGCCAGCTTTTAAAGTGCCGGAGTATACGCGGAAAAAGGTAAGCTTTCCGACATAGGGATCGGCCATAATTTTAAAGGCTAAGGCGGCAAAAGGCTCATTATCATCGGAATGGCGGACGCTTTCTTCGCCGGTTTCGGGGTCTACTCCTTTAATGGACGGAACATCCAAAGGAGAAGGCAAATAATCCACCACAGCATCCAGAAGGGGCTGAACACCTTTATTCTTAAAGGATGAACCGCAAAGAACCGGAATGAATTTCAAAGTGATAGTACCTTTGCGAATGGCAGCCTTGATTTCCTGCTCCGTTATCTCTTCACCTTCCAGGTACTTCATCATCAAGTCTTCGTCTATTTCCGCAACGGCTTCCAGAAGTTTTTCCCGGTACTCCTGAGCTTGGGTAAGCAGTTCTTCCGGTATATCGGTTATATCACTGGCTGTCCCCAAATCATCCGTATATATAATTGCTTTCATGGTTACCAAATCCACAATGCCTTTAAACTTCTCTTCCGCACCGATGGGAAGCTGAATAGGAAGAGGGTTCGCCCCCAAGCGTCCAGCAATCATAGAGACTCCTCGGAAAAAATCTGCCCCCACCCGGTCCATTTTATTAATGTAGGCAATACGAGGAACTCCGTATTTATCAGCCTGTCGCCATACAGTCTCGGACTGAGGCTCAACACCTCCTACCGAGCAAAAAACAGCTATGGCACCGTCCAGGACCCTAAGGGAGCGTTCTACTTCCACAGTAAAGTCAACGTGCCCGGGTGTATCAATGATGTTAATGCTGTGACCTTTCCATAGACAGGTGGTAGCAGCAGAAGTAATGGTAATTCCCCGCTCCTGCTCTTGAACCATCCAGTCCATAGTGGCAGACCCATCATGTGTTTCACCGAGTTTATGCACACGACCGGTATAAAACAAAATGCGTTCTGTGGTTGTTGTCTTACCGGCATCAATATGAGCCATGATACCGATATTCCGGGTATTCTCTAAGGAAACTTGCCTTGCCACTTATTATCAGCCTTTCTACTAAGCAAAGTAAATTAACAAAATCCTGCTCACCGTTATGGTCTGTTTCAGACTACCAACGGTAATGAGCAAAAGCTTTATTTGCCTCAGCCATTTTATGAGTATCTTCTTTTTTCTTAAAAGCGCCGCCGGTACCATTGGCTGCATCCAACAATTCCCCGGCCAGTTTTTCCTTCATGGTGTGTTCATGGCGTTTGCGGGCATATTCTACCAGCCAACGTAATCCCAAGGTAAGTCTGCGGTCAGCGCGGACTTCAACGGGAACCTGATAGTTGGCGCCACCGACACGGCGTGCTTTAACTTCCAAAACAGGCATAACGTTTTTAAGTGCTGCTTCAAAAACTTCGATAGGATCTTTGCCGGTCTTTTCTTTAATAATCTCAAAGGCTCCGTAGCAGTTTGCTTCCGCGACGCCTTTTTTGCCATCCAACATAATCTTATTGATAAACTTGGTAACAACCTTATTATTATAGATCGGATCCGGCAAAACCTCTCTTTTTGCTACATATCCTTTCCTCGGCAATTTTTTTCCCCCTTTCTTTAAGATTATTCATCTATTTTCAGGGACTTAAGTTAAAATTCCTAGTTACACTATTATTACTTCTTTTTAGGTCTTTTAGTCCCGTATTTGGAACGACCTTGATTCCTGTTTTGAACACCGCTTGTATCCAAGGCCCCGCGGATAATATGGTAACGGACACCAGGCAAATCCTTAACACGGCCTCCACGGACAAGCACAACAGAGTGTTCCTGCAGGTTATGTCCGATTCCAGGAATATAGGTTGTTATTTCAATCCCATTGCTGAGACGAACACGGGCAACTTTCCTCAGGGCAGAATTAGGCTTTTTAGGGGTTGTGGTATAAACCCTTGTGCATACCCCTCTTTTCTGAGGAGAACCGCCTGACGGGAAATCCTTGCGTTTCAGGGAATTATATCCCCACTGCAAAGCAGGAGCGGTTGACTTATAAACAACTTTTTCTCTTCCTTTACGAATAAGCTGGCTAATTGTCGGCATAGCTGCACCTCCTTTCCTATAACAATATATCAAAAATTTTGGTTTGGGTAATAAACTTGAAACCCAAACTTGGAAATAATTACGGCAAAATTATTTTTTCAGGATAGCCGCAGCTGCCGCGCCCACTTTAATACCGCAGGCTTTACCGAGTTCCGCCATGCTGGCTACTTCCTGTACCGTTACTCCTTTAACCTTGCACATTTCCAGAATTGGCTGCAAAACCCGGCTATCAGCATCCTTGGCAATATAGACTTTGCTTACCCGGCCGCTTTCCAAAGCCCGGCCGGTCTGCTTAATCCCAACGACCCTGTTCTGAGCAATTTGCAAAGATTCATCAAGCATTTTAAAAATGCTTTCCTCCTCCTTTAATGGCCTGAAATCAGACCCTGAAATCAGACTACATTATTTTAGCAGCAGGGCATTTTTATGTCAAGCGGGAAAGATCCTTCGGTCGTTCCTCCCTCAGGATGACTCAAAATGTTGTTTGACCCTTAAGATGACCAAAAGATCGTTCCCCACTCAATGCAGTTGACTTAGTAAAGGCTTTCAAACGCCTCCACGTTTTAGCGAAGGGTCTTCAAAACTACTTGTCACCCTGAGCTTTAGCGAAGGGTCTTTTCTTTCGGAGCTAAGAGTTAAGTTCCTTCGCTTCGCTCAGGACATGCTTTCACCTCGTTCAGAAGGATTACTCCAGATGACCAAGAGTTGCTCATGATGACTGTACCGGCGCGTTTTCCGGCGTATTATCCCGGGCATTTTTCTCATAAACTCTGAGACTCCTGTACCTGGACATTCCTGTTCCGGCCGGAATAAGCTTCCCGATAATTACATTCTCCTTAAGGCCAATGAGAGGATCAACCTTCCCTTTAATTGCGGCTTCCGTCAACACCCTGGTAGTCTCCTGGAAAGAAGCGGCCGAGAGGAAGGAGTCAGTGGCTAAGGAAGCCTTGGTAATTCCCAAAAGAACAGGACGATAGGTTGCAGGTTGGCCGCCCGCTTCTATAACTCTTTTGTTTTCTTCTTCAAATTCAAAGACATCTATTAATCCGCCCGGCAAGAGATCCGTATCCCCAGGGTCTTCTACCTTAACTTTCCTGAGCATTTGCCTGATCATAACTTCAATATGTTTGTCATTAATGTCCACCCCTTGGAGTCGGTAAACTCGCTGGACTTCACTCAAAAGATAAGTCTGGACACCGGCAACTCCCTTAATCTTTAAGGTATCATGGGGGTTGACGCTTCCTTCGGTCAATTCATCACCCGGGGAAATAACTTGCCCATCCCGGACCCGTAAACGGGAACCATAAGGAATACTGTAGGTTTGGCTTTCCCCGTTTTCGTTTGTAACTTCAACTTCCCTGCGGCCTTTCACTTCTTTAATAGTTACTACGCCGCCTATTTCTGAAATAATAGCCTGTCCTTTTGGTTTCCGGGCTTCAAACAGTTCTTCCACCCTCGGCAAACCTTGGGTAATATCGTCTCCTGCTACCCCACCTGTATGGAAGGTACGCATGGTAAGCTGGGTACCAGGTTCGCCAATGGACTGGGCGGCAATAATTCCAACTGCTTCCCCGATTTCTACCATGTGGCCTGTAGCCAGATTCCGCCCGTAACATTTCTTGCAAACACCATAGCGGGTCTTGCAGTTTAAGACCGATCTTATCTCAACTTTATCGAAAAGCTCAGCTATTATTTTCGCTTTTTCCTCGTTGATTTCTTCATCAGGCCGGGCGAGAATTTCACCGGTCTCTGGATGCTTGATTTCCCGCACCGGGAAACGTCCGATTAAACGTTCCTCAAGGGTCTCAATCAATTCTGTTCCTTCGCGAATGTCTTCAACTATTATACCTTCTGTTGTGCCGCAATCCGCTTCTCTAACAATAACATCTTGAGAAACGTCAACCAGCCTGCGGGTAAGATAACCGGAATCGGCAGTACGCAGAGCTGTATCAGCCAAACCTTTACGGGCACCGTGGGAAGAAATAAAGTACTCCAAAACTGTCAAGCCTTCCCGGAAATTGGCTTTAATAGGAAGTTCGATGGTGCGCCCGGAAGGGTCGGCCATAAGTCCGCGCATTCCGGCCAGCTGGCGAAGCTGTTGGATATTACCGCGGGCCCCGGAGTTAGCCATCATATGAATAGGATTAAACTTGTCAAGGGATTCCATCAAAGCTTTGGTGACGCTATCGTTGGCTTTGGTCCAAATATCTATAACCAATGCCTTGCGTTCTTCATCAGTGATAAGCCCCCGCCGGTATTGCAGTTCGGTCTTACTGACCTTTTCATCGGCTTCAGCCAGAATAGCCCCTTTGGCTTCAGGAACCTGAATATCTTTGATGCCAATGGTTACCCCGGCTTGAGTGGAATACCTAAACCCAAGGGCTTTAATCCCGTCTAAGAGTTTGGCAGTTTTTTCATAACCGCAAAAACGGTAAGTATCAGCTACTATCTTATCCAAATCCTTTTTGGTTACCATTTTATTAATGAAGCCGACTTCTTCCGGTATAACCGAATTAAAAATCAGCCTACCGGGGGTTGTCTCTATCAGTTTGCCGTCTTTGCGCACTTTAACAATAGCCTGAAGGTCAACAGCTTTAGAATCATAGGCTAAAATAGCCTCGTCGCTGTCCTTGAATACTTTGCCTTCACCTAATGCTCCCGGCTTTTCCATCGTTAAATAATAACAGCCAAGAACCATATCTTTGGTAGGTGAAGCAACGGGACGACCGTCTTTCGGGTTAAGGATATTGTGAGAGGATAACATTAAGAGCCGGGCTTCAGCCTGGGCTTCAGCGGAAAGAGGGACGTGCACCGCCATTTGGTCCCCGTCAAAGTCCGCATTATAAGCGGTACAGACCAGAGGATGGATTTGCAGGGCTTTACCCTCGACTAAAACGGGTTCAAAAGCTTGGATCCCCAAGCGGTGGAGAGTCGGCGCCCTGTTGAGGAGAACGGGGTGTTCGGCAATGACTTTTTCCAGCACATCCCATACTTCGGGCCGCACCCTTTCTACCATCCTTTTAGCGCTCTTGATATTATGGGCAAAACCTTCATTGACCAGGTTTTTCATGACAAAAGGCTTAAATAATTCCAGTGCCATTTCTTTAGGCAACCCGCATTGATGCATTTTCAAAGTCGGGCCAACCACGATAACCGAACGGCCGGAATAGTCAACCCTTTTACCCAGAAGGTTCTGGCGGAACCTGCCTTGTTTACCTTTGAGCATATCGCTTAAGGATTTTAATGGCCTGTTCCCCGGCCCGGTAACGGGGCGTCCCCGCCTGCCGTTGTCAATTAATGCATCCACTGCTTCCTGCAACATCCGTTTTTCATTACGGACAATAATATCAGGAGCCCCTAGGTCCAAGAGTTTCTTTAGACGGTTATTCCTATTTATAACCCTCCGGTAAAGGTCATTTAAGTCCGAAGTGGCAAACCTGCCACCGTCCAATTGGACCATCGGCCTCAATTCCGGCGGAATAACCGGGATAACATCAAGAATCATCCATTCCGGCCGGTTGCCGGATTTCTTAAAAGCTTCCACAACTTCCAAACGACGGATGGCTCTAATTTTGCGCTGCCCCGACACTTCCCTTAATTCGGTGCGAAGCTCGGCATTAAGTTTTTCCAAATCTATTTCGGCTAATAATTTCTTAATTGCCTCAGCGCCCATTTCAGCTTTAAAACTATTGCCGTATTTTTCCCGGGCTTCCCGATATTCCGTCTCAGTCAGGAGTTGTTTCTTCATTAAAGAAGTGTCTCCGGGATCAATCACTATATAGGATACAAAATAAAGGACTTTTTCCAAAGAACGCGGCGACATATCCAGAAGAAGCCCCATTCGGCTAGGAATACCTTTAAAATACCATATATGGGAAACCGGCGCGGCTAATTCAATGTGTCCCATTCTTTCCCGGCGTACTTTGGAGCGTGTTACTTCAACTCCGCAGCGGTCACAAACGATTCCTTTATAGCGGACTCTTTTGTATTTCCCGCAATGGCACTCCCAGTCCCGGGTAGGGCCAAAGATTTTTTCACAGAATAATCCTTCCCGCTCAGGTTTCAAAGTTCGGTAATTGATGGTTTCAGGTTTCTTTACTTCACCATAAGACCATTTACGGATCATTTCCGGAGAAGCCAAACCGATTCGCATTCTTTCAAAATTATTAACATCCAGCACGGTACTCTCTCCTTTCACCCATCAACGTTTCCTAGACCTTGTCATATTCGTCATAATCGTCATATTCCTCTGGAAAGTCGGCATCCTCAAAATCGGCAGCCGGATCCTCAAGCAGGTCGCTGTCAAGGTCTTCCGGAAGATCAGAACCTAAATCATCATCTAAAGGTTGATCTTCTTCATACTCGTCTTCTTCCTCTTCCTCATAGCCAGCCTCACCGTCTTCAACGTACCCTACCGGATATTGCTCATCCATACCCAGTTCTTGGACTCCATCCACATCATCGTCATCCAGGTCCTTAATCTCAACTTCGGTATTCTCTTCGGAAAGTACGGAAACATCCAAGCCAAGGCTTTGCAGTTCCTTAATGAGCACTTTAAAAGACTCCGGTACGCCAGGCTCAGGGATATTCTCTCCTTTAACGATAGCTTCATAGGTTTTAACCCTGCCCACCACGTCATCGGATTTAACAGTGAGAATTTCCTGCAGGGTATAAGAAGCGCCGTAAGCTTCCAGGGCCCAAACCTCCATTTCCCCGAAACGCTGACCGCCGAACTGGGCTTTACCGCCTAGAGGCTGCTGGGTTACTAAGGAATATGGCCCTGTGGAGCGGGCATGAATCTTATCATCCACTAAGTGGTGGAGTTTAAGCATATACATATAGCCTACCGTAACCTCATTATCAAAAGGTTCACCCGTCCTGCCATCATAAAGGATAGTCTTACCATTTTCAGGCAGCTTAGCTTGCTTCAAAGCATCAAAAACATCTTCCAACGTGGCTCCATCAAAAACCGGAGTGGCCATGTAAAGGCCAAGCTCTTTGGCCGCCCAGCCCAAATGGGTTTCCAAGACTTGCCCGATATTCATACGGGAAGGAACGCCCAAAGGGTTTAAAACAATTTCAATGGGAGTCCCGTCCGGCATGAAAGGCATATCCTCCTGCCGCATAATCTTGGAAATAACCCCTTTATTACCGTGCCTGCCGGCCATCTTATCTCCAACGGAGATTTTCCGTTTTTGGGCAATGTAAACCCGAACCAGCTGATTGACTCCGGGAGCCAGTTCGTCGCCGTTTTCTCTCTTAAATACTTTGACGTCAACAACCCTACCGGACTCACCATGGGGTACCCTTAAAGACGTGTCCCGGACCTCTCTGGCTTTTTCACCGAAAATAGCGCGTAACAGTCGTTCCTCAGCTGTAAGCTCTGTTTCTCCTTTCGGAGTGACCTTGCCGACCAGGATATCGCCTGGACGGACTTCAGCACCAATCCTAACAATACCCCTTTCATCCAGGTCTTTTAAAACATCTTCCCCTACATTGGGGATGTCTCTGGTGATCTCTTCGGGGCCTAACTTGGTGTCTCTGGCATCGGCCTCATATTCTTCAATATGAATTGAAGTAAAATAGTCATCCCTGACAAGTGTCTCACTGATCAAAATAGCGTCTTCATAGTTATATCCTTCCCAAGGCATAAAAGCTACCAGAACATTGCGCCCTAAAGCCAGCTCACCGTGGTCGGTGGAAGGGCCGTCGGCAATAACTTCGCCGGGCTTCACCCTCTGGCCTTTCATAACAATCGGCTTTTGATTAATACACGTCCCTTGGTTGCTGCGCAGGAATTTAAGCAGCTTATGCCGGGTAGTGGTACCGTCATCATTGGCAATAACAATCTCGTTGGAAGTAACCCTTACAACCGTCCCGGGTTTCTGGGCCAATACGCAAACGCCGGAATCCACAGCGGACTTGTATTCCATACCTGTCCCAATTAACGGGGCCTCGGTTTTCAGCAAAGGCACGGCTTGACGCTGCATATTGGCACCCATTAAGGCCCTGTTGGCATCATCGTGCTCCAAGAAAGGAATAAGAGCCGTAGCTATGGAAACCATTTGTTTAGGTGATACGTCCATATAATCAATGCTGTCAGGCGGGGCAAGGACAAAGTTTTCCCCGTGCCTGGCTTCTATTTTATCGCTTATAAATCGTCCGTTTTCATCAAGAGGAGAGTTGGCCTGAGCAATAACATATTTTTCTTCTTCATCAGCGGTAAGATAATCAATCTCATCCGTTACTCTTCCGTTTACCACTTTGCGGTAAGGAGCTTCAATAAAACCGTACTCATTAATGCGGCCGTAGGTACTTAAAGAACCAATAAGCCCAATATTGGGACCTTCAGGGGTCTCAATCGGGCACATCCTGCCGTAGTGGGAATGGTGCACGTCACGGACTTCAAAGCCTGCCCGCTCGCGGCTTAATCCACCTGGACCCAAGGCACTCAAACGCCTCTTATGGGTAAGCTCCGCCAAGGGGTTGGTTTGATCCATAAACTGGGACAACTGGCTGCTGCCAAAAAATTCTTTAATGGCAGCCACAACCGGACGGATATTAATTAGGACTTGAGGGGTGATTCCTTCAATATCCTGAATAGTCATCCTTTCCCTGACAACTCTCTCCATGCGGGACAAGCCGATTCTAAACTGGTTTTGTAAAAGCTCCCCGACGGAACGCAAACGCCTGTTTCCCAAATGGTCGATATCATCGCCCTGACCTTCGCCGGCAATAATTACCAGGAGCTCCCTGATGGTAGCAATAATATCTTCCGTTGTAAGGTTTCTGACGTTTTCAGGGATATTCAGGTTAAGCCTTTTATTAAGTTTATAACGGCCGACTTTCGCCAGGTCGTAACGCCTGGGGTCAAAAAAGAGGGATTCCAATAACGAGCGAGCGCTTTCCACAGTTGGCGGCTCCCCAGGACGCAGTCTCTTATAAATCTCAACCAAAGCTTCCTCAGTGGATTCCGTATTATCTCTTTCCAAAGTAATTCTAATATGCTCATTATCCTCAAAGACTTCTAAAATACGCCCATTAGTGGAATAACCCAAGGCGCGAACCAGGACAGTAACCGGCAACTTACGGGTCCTGTCCACCCGGACAAAAATATTGTCATTAACATCTGTTTCAAATTCCAGCCAAGCGCCTCTATTAGGAATAATCGTCGCCCCATAGATTTTTTTGCCGCTGGCGTCAATGCTTTCAGAATAATAAACACCCGGAGAACGAACAAGCTGGCTGACTATAACCCGCTCTGCCCCGTTAATTATAAAAGTGCCCTTCTCGGTCATCAGGGGAAAATCCCCCATGAATACTTCTTGTTCCTTGACTTCTCCGGTTTCTTTATTAATAAGCCGCACTTTTACCCTGAGAGGAGCGGCGTAGGTTACATCACGTTCTTTACATTCCTCAACATCATATTTAGGTTCACCGAGGCTGTAATCGATGAATTCCAGAACAAGATTTCCGGTAAAATCTTGGATAGGGGAAATATCCCTAAACATCTCCCGTAAACCCTCATCTAAAAACCACTTATAAGAATTCTGTTGGATCTCAATTAAGTTAGGTATTTCCAAGACTTCCCGGAGCCTGGCAAAACTCCAGCGTTCCCTATTACCGACTTTCACAGGATAAGGATAAACCATAACGCTTCACCCCTCAAGTATTATTAATCCTAGCGATAAATCCTAGCGATACCAGAAACCATCCATACCAGAAACCGTCAACTTCTCAAAATAGTAAACAACACCGCCCTAAAAATAAAAAATTTTATTTTGGCATAAACAGCTAAAAGCAAGGCTTTATAATAAAACCTCGCTCTTTGTTTATGGAGCTATCTTAAATGAGATGCTATTACATCCACACTATAATCTCCCAACATTATTTTGTTTGTAAAAGCCTGAGTTCACAGTGACAGTTGTTAATTTTAACAAGTATTTTCTGACTTGTCAAGAAAAAAAATGCAGTTTTCCGTAAAATAATGGCTTGCTTAGAGTATTTATTGATTTCTTCTAAAATATACTAATACATTATTAATTCCAAAATTTTATGATCTTCTTTTAGAGCTACCAAAAAGGGGTATCACCGGCTGCTGAAAAAGCAGCTTGATGATACCCCTTTACTGGCTTTATCTAAAATTATCGGTTTTAATTATCTGCCAGAACCAGACTACTTAACTTCTACAGTAGCACCGGCTTCAGTAAGTTTAGCTTTAATAGCTTCGGCTTCTTCTTTGGCAATTTTTTCTTTAACCGGTTTGGGTGCGTTATCAACAAGGTCTTTAGCTTCTTTAAGTCCCAGACCGGTGATTTCGCGGACAACTTTAATAACGTTGATCTTGGCAGCGCCTGGGCTTACCAGGATGACATCAAACTCAGTTTGCTCTTCAACAGCAGCAGGAGCGGCAGCTGCGCCGGCAGCGGGAGCGGCTACAACAGCGGCAGGAGCAGCGGCAGTTACGCCAAATTCTTCTTCAAAAGCTTTAACGAGCTCAGCAAGCTCTAAAACAGTCATATTTTTCACAGCATCTAAAATCTCAGCAATTTTGGACATTATGATAATCCTCCTTAAATTTTTAAAATAAAGATTTAGTTAAGGTTTCCTTCAGGCTATTCGGATATCAACGTCTGTATAGTATTCATTAGACATTGACATATTCTGACTTCGAAGTTCGTACTTCAGGTTTAAAACTCGATTTAAGCTTGAGCTTCTTTCAACTTGCGAACCTCTTCCAAAGCGTAAACAAGTTTGCGGATAGGCCCTTGCAGGACATTGACCATACCCTGGAGGGGAGCCTGCATACCGGCAAGGACTTGAGAGAGCAGGACTTCCCGGGAAGGAAGGTTAGCCAAGTCTTTAATTTTCTCCGGCCCGATTACCTTTCCTTCTAAAACTCCCGCCTTAATGGTCAGGTTCTTATTCTTTTTGGTGAACTCCGTTAAAATCTTGGCAGGAGCAACAGGATCAGCAGAGAAAGCCAAGGCAGTAGGTCCTTCTAAAAACGGATCCAAACCCTCGATGCCGATCTCATTAGCTGCCCGGCGAACCATGGTATTTTTCAGGACTTTGTATTCCACCCCTGCTTCACGCATTTGAACCCTTAAGGCGGTGACCTCCGCAACAGTAAGTCCGCGATAATCAGCAAGCACCACTCCGGTGGAATTTTGAAATTTTTGTTTAATTTCCTCGACTATCTTTTGCTTCTCTTCATAATTTGGCAATTTGATTTGCACCCCCTTTCGGTTCATAACAAACAAGCCTTCGCTGCATGCGAAGGCTAAAAATATTATCAGTCTAAATCATTTAGACCTGGTAATCATACTCTTTTAAGCCTCGGCAGGAAATTAAGCTTTCTCAAGCACCTGCTGTCTACAGCGAAATCTATTCAATTCTTAAGTTATTGTACCAACTTATTATATACGGTTTATCTCAACCTGACAAGGTCTTTCTAGCCAAGGACCTTGAGAGGATTGATTTTCACACCCGGTCCCATGGTGGATGACACCGTCACACTTTTAACATACTGCCCTTTGGCAGCCGGCGGCTTGGCCTTCATCACAACTTCGGCAATGGTTTTGTAGTTTTCTACCAGTTTCTCCTCGTCAAAGGATACCTTGCCAATGGGAACATGGATGATACCGGCTTTATCGGCCCGGTAATCAACCTTACCAGCCTTAATCTCTTTCACTGCCTTTTGGACATCAAAAGTAACGGTACCGGTCTTGGGGTTGGGCATTAAGCCTTTTGGTCCTAAGAGTCTACCAAGCTTACCAACCATACCCATCATATCAGGAGTGGCTACTGCTACATCAAAACCAAACCAACCTTGTTGGATTTTTTCCACCATGTCTTCAGCGCCCACAAAATCAGCGCCTGCTTGTTCAGCTTCTTTGGCTTTCTCACCTTTGGCAAAAACCAAAACAGTCTGGGTTTTGCCTGTTCCATGAGGAAGTACCACGGCCCCGCGGATCTGTTGATCGGCATGGCGGGTATCAATACCCAATTTAAAAGCCACTTCCACTGTTTCATCAAACTTAGCTTTGGCAACAGACTTAACAAGCTTCAAAGCCTGAGCAGGTTCATACAAAGCCGTTTTATCAAAAGCCTTTAAAGCATCTTGATAATTCTTACCTCTTTTTGGCATTCAAATTCCTCCTTGTGGTAGTCGGGCGTTTAGCCCTCCCACTTAATACGAAAACACTTCCTTAATACAAAGCTTAATACTAAAATAATTCAAAAACTTAACAGGCAAACAGGAAATACATTGAATTAAACAACTTCAATTCCCATACTGCGAGCAGTGCCTTCTATCATCCGCATAGCAGCTTCAATGCTGGCGGCATTAAGATCTTTCATTTTCATTTCAGCTATTTCTTTAATCTGATCTTTAGTTACCTTGGCAACCTTTTGTTTATTGGGTGCAGCTGAACCTGATTGGATATTGGCCGCTTTTTTCAAAAGAACAGCAGCCGGCGGGGTCTTAAGCACAAAAGTGAAAGAACGGTCTTCATATATGGTAATCTCTGCAGGGATGATCAAGCCTGCTTGATCCTTTGTCCTTTCGTTGTACTCTTTGCAGAAGGCCATAATATTAACACCGTGCTGTCCAAGTGCCGGACCAACCGGAGGTGCCGGATTTGCCTTCCCGGCCATAATAGCTAATTTAACCAGGCCAATTACTTTTTTTGCCATAATTACACCTCCTTATCTTCATTCATCTTGCTGATAAAGATCCTTCGCTTCGCTCAGGATGACAATGAAATGGTACAAATTTTATTTAGTCAAGTTTTTCAACTTGCCCAAAATCCAGTTCAACAGGAGTCTCTCTCCCAAACATGGAAACCGCAACTCTTACTTTTTGTTTCTCCTCCAGGATTTCTTGCACAACACCGATGAAATCTTTAAAAGGACCGGAGGTAACCTTAACGGACTGGCCTATTTCCACATCGAGCTTAGTACGAACTTTTTCCAGACCCATTTGGCGCAAAATTGCAGATACTTCACTTTCTAAAAGAGGAATGGGCTTGCTGCCACTGCCAACAAAACCGGTAACTCCCGGGGTATTGCGAACAACATACCAGGAATCGTCCGTCATTTCCATTTCCACCAGAACATAACCAGGAAAAACCTTACGCTTGGAGATCTTCTTTTTACCGTTCTTAATCTCGATCTCGTCTTCCATTGGCACCAGAACACGGAAAATTTTATCTTCCATATTCATAGAATCTACACGTTTCTCCAGATTTGTTTTCACCTTATTCTCATAACCGGAATAAGTGTGAATAACATACCAGTTTTTAGCCATTGCGCGAAGGCCTCCTATTCAAGATTCCGCCCGAAGTTACCCGCCAATTAAGGTGTTCATAACATAAGTAAGGCTGCTGTCCACTACCCAAATGAGGAAAGCAATAATACCTACGGATACAAGTACAACACCGGTATAAACCAGCAATTGATTGCGGGTTGGCCAATGTACTTTTTTCAATTCAAGCCAAACATCTCGGAAATAGTTAAACCTTTTTCCGAAGTTTCTAAACCTATTTACGAATCCCTTGGATTCTTCCTTCTTTGCCACTGCCATTAAATCACATCCTTATCGGTATATACCGGGAAACAAGTTACTTGGTCTCTTTATGAACGGTATGAGTTTTACAAGTCCTACAATACTTTTTAATTTCGATCCTATCAGGGTCATTCTTTTTATTTTTCATAGTTTGATAATTTCTATTCTTGCATTCTTGACAAGCCAACGTAATGGCAACACGCATTCCGAACACCTCCCAGCAATGGCATTTTCTATTATTTTGTGCAAGTCGCACAGAATAATTTAACACAATATTAAACTTTTTGTCAAGGAAGATTACTTTAAATCTTCTTGCCCAGGTCAGGCCCCCAAAAAGGAAAAAAGCCGGCCGGAAAATGGCCGGCTGCTAAAGCTATTATACCTGATAACTCCTAACGAGTTCAAATTCTTCTTGAATATCCTTTGGAGGTTCTTTAGACAGAAGGGATACAATTACGATAGCGAGACAGGAAAGGACAAAAGCCGGGAACAATTCATAAATACCCCAGACACCGCCCATTGGTTTTAGAATAAGCTTCCAGATAAAGACCATGCAGCCACCGGTGAGCATCCCGGCAATAGCTCCTGATCTGGTAACCCTTTTCCAGAACAGGGAGAATATCATAATAGGCCCGAAAGTTGCCCCAAACCCGGCCCAAGCGAAAGATACTACCGTAAAAATAACACTGTTTTCGTCCAAGGCAATAATCATCGCAATAATAGCAATAATTAGCAGAGTCAGCCTGGAAACATAGAGGACAGTTTTATCACTGGCTTCTTTCTTCAAAAGGCCCTGATAAACATTCTTGGAGAAAGCCGAAGCGGCAATCAGCAAGTAAGAATCGGCGGAGCTGATGGTAGCTGCCAAGATACCGGCCATAACAATCCCTGCCAAGAAGGGGAAGAAGAAATTGGTGGATAAGAGGATAAAGATCCTTTCTGCAGCGCTCTGGGTAAGAAAAGCATCCGGATAAAGAACCCGGCCGATTATACCGATAAATACGGCAGCCGACAAAGAGATAATAACCCAGATAACGGCAACTCTCCGGGATAATTTTAGCTCATTAGGTTTTTTAATAGCCATAAATTTAAGCAATACTTGCGGCATACCAAAATACCCCAAGCCCCAGGAAAGGGTAGAAATAATAGTTAAAAATCCATAAACCCCTGCTTCGCCAAAGACAGGTTTGCCATCCGCGCCGATTTGCTGCACACCGTCAACAAGGGTTGGGGAAGCAATGCCAAAGAACTCAAAAAAGCCGGGAATAGAGCGGGCATTCTCAATAAGGGCCGAGATACCCCCTACATGGACAATGCCTGTGATTAACACAACAGTCAAAGCAAAAATCATAATAATACCTTGCATAAAGTCGGAAGCGCTTTCCGCCAAAAAGCCGCCGATGAAGGTATAGAAAATAACAAAAATAGCGCCGGCAATCATCATATAAACATAGTCAAAGCCGAACAAACTGTTAAACAATTTGCCGAAAGTAACGAAACAACTGGCGGCATAAACACTGAAAAACACCAAGATAAACAAGGCGGCAATAGTCATAATCACCTTTTTGTCTTCTTTAAATCTCCGGCTGAAAAAATCCGGAATAGTAATGGAATCACCGGCGACATGGGAATAAATCCGCAGTCTCTTGGCTACAAACAACCAGTTCAAATAAGTACCGATGGCCAGCCCGATTGCCGTCCAAGCGGCATCACTCAAGCCAAACCAATACGCTACCCCGGGAAGCCCCATTAAAAGCCAGCCGCTCATGTCCGAAGCCTCGGCGCCCAAGGCTGTAACCCAAGGATTTAAAGACCGGCCGCCAATCAGGAAATTGCTGGTACTTTCACTGGCTCGCTTGGCATAATACAAGCCAATGCAAATTACAACGGCTATGTATAAAACCATAGCAATAAAAATTTGGATGTTCGCTCCGCCCACACATATTCCTCCTAAATAATATATTTTATATATCAGAAATAATATGGCCTTTCTATTATATATTTTAAAGTCAAAAATGGAAATGATTTTACTGGATTTTTTATTAATCGATTTAATTCCGTCTCAAGAAACGGCCGGCAATTCCGTTTTCGTCATCAAGTTGGAAGTATTCTAAGTCAGTACGCTTATTATACATTATTCCTTAACATGGACACAATGAAAATTTTATCTACTAAAAAAGAAAGCTCTCGGAAAATCTCGCGAAAGCTTTGCAACTTAGTAGTATAACATCGGTATTATTATTTCCTAGTATGAACTTCTTAGATTTATTTGTAATATAAAGGGAGTTTAATCTTCTTCCTTGTAATATAAAGCCGGTTTAATCTTTCTTCTCTTTTTTCTTGCCCAGATAGGCGCTCTTCACATCTTCATTCTGCAAAAGGTCCTGACCCTTGCCGGCAAGGACAATCTTGCCTGTTTCCAAAACATAACCCCAGTCGGCAATACGGAGAGCCATATTGGCATTCTGCTCAATAAGCAGTATGGTAACACCATTCTTATTAATCTCTTGAATAATGGAAAAAATACTTTTTACAATCAAAGGAGCAAGCCCTAAGGACGGCTCGTCCATCATCATGATCTTCGGCCTGGACATTAGAGCCCTACCTACAGCCAGCATCTGCTGCTCGCCGCCGGAAAGTGTTCCTGCCAACTGCCAGGAACGTTCTTTCAGCCGCGGGAAAAGTTCATAGACCCATTCCAAATCTTTTTTGATCTGGGCATGGTCGTTACGCAGATAAGCGCCAATTTTCAAGTTTTCCAGAACTGTAAGGTCAGGAAAGACCCGGCGTCCTTCCGGGACAAGGGTAATCCCTTTAGCCACTATACTGGGAGAAGGAGCTCCGGTAATATCTTCCCCCTTATAAGTGATCTTGCCGGATTTACACTTGACGAGTCCCATAATAGTACGCAAAGTAGTCGACTTACCGGCTCCGTTAGCGCCGATTAAAGTAACGATACTGCCTTCCGGAACCTCAAGATCAATACCTTTTAAAGCTTCAATTCCGCCGTAAGATACCGTTAAATTTTCAATCTTAAGCATTGTCATCCACCCCCAGATATGCCTCAATAACCCGAGGGTCATTTTGGACATCTTCAGCTGTACCTTTAGCGATGGTCTCGCCAAAATCAAGCACATAAATCCGGTCGGAAATCTCCATAACCAAGTCCATATGGTGTTCGATTAAAAACACCGTGAGATTGTATTCGTCTTTAATCTCCCGAATAAAAGCGCTTAATTCTTCCGTTTCTTTGGGGTTCATACCGGCGGCAGGCTCGTCCAAAAGGAGCAACTTAGGTTGTGTAGCTAAAGCCCTGGCAATTTCCAGGCGACGCTGCAAACCGTAAGGCAAAGAAGAAGCAATATCGTCTTTATATTTTTCCAGGCCAAACTTTTTAATCAGTTCCAGGCTTTGTTCCCGCATCCGTTGTTCTTCCCGGCGATATTGCCTAAACCTTAAAGCAGCCGTGAGAAAATTGGATTTAAGCCGCAAATGGCAGGCAATTAAAACATTGTCAAAAACAGTTAATTTTTTAAACAAGCGGATGTTTTGAAACGTCCTGGCAATACCTTTCTCTGTAATTTGGTCAGGCCTCAAACCGGTAATATCCTGGCCTTCATAATAAATTTTGCCTGAAGTAGGGGTATAAACCCCGGTAATCATATTAAAAGCGGTAGTCTTGCCTGCCCCGTTTGGGCCGATCAGGGCGACAATTTCCCCCTTATTGACTTCAATAGAAAGGTTATTAACTGCCACTACCCCTCCAAAACGCATGGTAATCGACTTAGTCTCCAGTATAGGCCCTTGTGTCATCTGGCTTCACCACCTTTAATGCGTTTGGAGCGTTTCGAGAATAATCCCCTCAGCATATCCCAATTAAGCTCTTTATTCCCCATCAAGCCATTGCGGAAGAAGAGCACGATAATCATCAGACAGATAGAAAAGATAACCATCCTTAAGCCCGGCCTAAACAACGGGATACTGACGCCAAAGATACTCAAAGGTTCATCAAAGAAACGCATAATCTCCAGGCCGGCCGTAACAATATAGGCGGAAATAATTGTACCCGAAACACTGCCCATCCCGCCTAAGACAATTATCAGCAGGAAGTTATAAGTTAAAGTAAATATGAAGTTTTTGGGGTCAACCGTACTGAGCATGGAAGCGTAAAGTCCCCCGGCTATCCCGGCAAAGAACGCCCCTATCATAAAGGAGAGGATCTTGTGGCGGAAGAGATTAATCCCCATGGCCTGAGCGGCAATCTCATCCTCGCGGATAGCTTTAAAAGCTCGCCCATAGCTGGAAGAAATCAGCAGAACCAAAAAAATTACCGTGACTAAAGTCACGCCATAAATCCACCACATATTGGCAGTAGTCGGTATATTCTTAATCCCTAAAGGTCCATTGGTAATACTTTGCATATTGGTTAAAACAATCCTAATAATTTCCGAGAACCCTAAAGTGGCAATAGCCAGGTAATCATCCCTTAAGCGCAAAACAGGGGCACCGATCAGAAAAGCAAAGAAAGCTGCCAAGACTCCTCCCAAAAGCAAAGCGACAAAAAAAGGCAGCTCTACATTGGCAATGGCAGGATGCATAGGTTCAATATAAAAATTTGCCGGCCGCACGCTGATTGGGAGGGTAAAAATCCCTACACAGTAAGCGCCTATAGCCATAAAGCCCGCATGACCCAGGGAAAAAAGACCGGTAAAACCATTAATCAGGTTCATGGATAAAGCTAGGATGGTATATATGGCACAAAGATTAAGAACCCTCTTAATATAAGCATCTAAAAATAAGTTCGCAATAATTAAGAAAATAAAAAGAGCTGCTAAGAGGATCACAGTTAAGATTTTATCTTGCTTTTTCATCTGGGTCACACCTTCTCGGTAATTTTTTCGCCCAGGATACCTGTGGGCCTGAATAAAAGGATAAGAATCAAGAGGATAAAGGCAAAGGCATCCCGGTAACCTGTCATATTAGGCAAAGCAGCAATAAGTAATACTTCCCCTAAGCCCAGAATAAAACCACCAACGACAGCGCCTTTAATATTGCCGATACCACCGACGACCGCAGCCACAAAGCACTTCAAGCCGGGCATAACCCCCATCATCGGTTGGATTTGAGTATACCTGATACCCCACATAATAGCTCCTACTGCCGCTAGAGTGGAACCGATGACAAACGTAATAGAAATAATCCTGTTCGTATCTATGCCCATAACCATAGCGGTTTCGTAATCTTTGGAAACCGCCCGCATAGCCATACCCAACTTGGTATGATTAATGACATATAGCAGTATTGCCAAGAAAATTAAAGTAACCGTAGGAATAAAGAAAGAAATAAATTGAATCTTAACACCGGCAACGCCAAGGGTATCCGCAAAAAGAGGAATGTTCGGAAAAGCTTTAGGCTTACCTGAAAAAACGTAAATTGCCAGGTTTTCTAAAAGGAATGATACACCGATAGCTGAAATAAGAAGAGAATTCTTTGGAGCATCACGCAAAGGTTTATAGGCGGCACGTTCTATCAACATTCCAAGGAGCGCGGTAGCAATAATTGCCACAATAAAAGCAAGGGGCCACGGGAGATGAAATGTCATAATACCAAAGAATGCAAAATAAGTGCCCATCATAAAAATGTCGCCATGGGCAAAGTTAATTAACCTTAAAATACCATATACCATGGTATACCCAATGGCCACCAGAGCGTATAAACTGCCTAGCGAAATGCCGTTTACCAAGTGTTGTAAAAATGAACTACTCAATGGATTTCACCGCCATTATTTATTGCCAGATTTCAACCAAAACACTTCGGCAAGAGAGAACTTGCCGAAGTGTTTTGAGCAATTAAATTCGTCTCGCTGAAAAATTAGTTAGCTTTAACTGTATCCATGTAGGTAAACTTACCGTCTTTAACTGTCTTGATAACTGCGTCTTTAATAGCGTCGCCGTTTTCATCCAAGGTAATCGGACCGGCTGCACCGGGGAAATCCTTGGTAGCGGCAATAGCATCGCGGACCGCAACGGAATCAGTAGTTCCGGAGCGCTCAATAGCATCCAGGATCAAGAGGTAAGCGTCATAACCAAGAGCGGTAACAGCTGCAGGCTGTCTGTTGGGATAAGCCTTAGCATAAGCATCCAGGAAAACTTTGGTTTCCGGAGTCAAGGCAGCTGAAGGATCAAAGAAAGTAGAGAAAACTACACCTTCAACGGCGTCTCCGCCTACTTGGATAAACTCATCGGTTTCCCAAGTATCTCCGCCAATGAACGGAGTTTCAATTCCTAATGTTCTGGCTTGTTTAACAATCATGGCCGACTCGGTAAAGTTGCCGGGGGCAAAAATAACATCAGGATTTTTACCCTTAATGTTGGTCAGCTGAGCTGTAAAGTCTGTATCATTGGTCTGATAGTTAGCAATTTCAACAACGGCATTCGGGTCACCGGTCAGCTTAACGAATTCTTCTTTAAAGAAGTTGGCCAAGCCTACGGCATAGTCATTGGAAAGCTCCTGGATAATGGCGGCTTTCTTCGCGCCAAGGTTGTTATAAGCATATCTGGCCATAACAGTGCCTTGGAAGGGGTCAATAAAGCAAACCCTGAAATAATAATCATTATCTTTGGTTACCAAGGGGTTGGTGCAGGAAGCGCCCACTGTAGGTACTTTATTTTCCTCAATAGGAGCACCGGCAGCCATGGATAAGCTGGAACCCCAAGAACCGATAATAGCGGTAACTTTTTCTTTTTCAATCAGGCGAATAGCGGCATTAGCAGCTTCAGCTTTGTCGGACTTATTGTCAACAATTACAAGCTCAACTTTCTTGCCTAATACCTCGGGATAAAGCTCATTAGCCAATTTTATCCCTTCTACTTCGAGCTCGCCGCCGGCGGCATTGGCACCGGTTAGAGGCTCGAAAACGCCGATCTTAATGACATCTTGGTCATTAGCGGCGGGTGCTGCGGCTTGAGATGAACAACCAGCTGCCATCGTCATAGCCAACAGGATGCACAGCACAATTGTAAATACTCTTTTCATCCTCACTTTGACCTCCCTGTGAATATAAATGTTCTCTGTAGAGAAACATAATATAATGTAGCGTATCATAACCATCGGAGATATTCAATTATTATTAACACTAATTTTAAAAAAATTTTTTCCAATTATAATATCTCAGGGCAATTTTTTGAGGGTTTTCAGTAATTTTAATTTTTTAGTTAAAAAAGAGGCTATTTTTTATATAATAGCATCAAATATTTAGACCTTTTATAATACTGATATATATTATTATACTAAAGTGTCTCTCATTTTTATCTTTAGCGTCTCCCTTTTTACCTTTCCCCACTTTAACCCCTAGCTTTAAACCGCGCCGGCCTCAATAATTCTATAAGTGTCTCTACCAAAGCCGGGTCAAACTGACTGCCGGCATTTTTTTGAAGCTCCGCCAAAGCCTTGGCCTTACTAAGGCCCAGGCGGTAAGGTTTTGGGCTGGTAATAGAATCATAAGCATCGGCTAAAGCAAAAATCCGGCATTCCAGCGGAATATCTTCCCCTTTGAGGCCCAAAGGGTAACCTGTTCCGTCCCAGCGCTCATGGTGTTTAAGGATCAGATCCGCGATCTCTATAAGCTCAGTCGAAGAAGAGGCAATAGCCAGCCTGTAACCTCTTTCCGGATGCTGCCGGATCATCTCCCATTCATTTTCCGTCAACGGCTCAGTCTTAAAAAGTATCTCTTCCGGGATACCGATGAGGCCCAGATCATGGACTTGCGCCAGGAGTTTAAGGGAAGAGAGAGTTTGCGTAGGAAGACCTTTTTTTGAGCAATTTTAAGGCAGATATCCGCCACCCTGTCGCCGTGCCCATTCGCCAGAGAATCTTTCTCTGCCAAGGCAGAAATCAAATAATTTATTATCCGGGCTCTGTTGTTGGCCATCAGAGCTGTTTTATTTTGGTACATAAGTTTATCAACTTTTTTAAGAACCTCTTTTAAGCTTTCCCCTTGTTCTTCAACAGTATACAACCCAAAGGAAACACTTATCGGCAAAGAGAAATTCTCCCGGTTATAAGTGTTTATATTTTCCATTATCCTGGAGGATATCCTTTGCGCGTCCTCCCGGCCGGTTTTCGGCAGGATAATAATGAATTCGTCCCCTCCGACCCGGGCCACGATATCCTTCTCCCGCAAAGAGGACTTAATAATCCGGGCCAAGTTTATAAGCAGCAAGTCCCCATAGTCATGTCCCATGGTATCATTAATAAGCTTAAGACAGTCCGCATCCAAAGAGATAAAAGTCAAGGGATAATCGTTGCCGTCTTCAATTATTTTAAGCTGTTCTTCAAAATAAACCCTGTTATGTAATCCTGTCAAAATATCATGCTGGCTAAGGTATTTAAACCGGTCTTCCTTGCGTTTGCGCCCGGTGACATCTAAAGCGGCAATACCAACGAGGGTGCTGTCTTTTTTGCTGTTTATCACAGGGAACACCCAACTGTCATAATGCCGGCGGCTGCCGTCCCACAGCAACACTTCATCGCTAAAACACAGGGGCTCTTGGCTGTTGCGCAATTTGCGAATCCTGCGAATTAACGTATAAGCAATTACCGGCGGGAATACCTTAGTCAAATACTTTCCTTCCAAGTTTGAAGCCGGATAACCTAACAGTTCCGATACTGATTTCGATACTCTGATTATTTTGCCCCTTTTGTCCAAAATACCGATAGGATTGGGGTTATGTTCCCAGAAGGAATTCAAAATGCCCAAAACTTCTTCCAGTTCGTCTTCCCGTTTTTTCAAAGCCTGCTGGGCTTGAATTTTCTCCTTTTCCCTTAAATTTTCCGATATATAAAAACCAATGGTTTTTGCGGCTACCCGGACAATCGGCTTTAAAACCTCCGGATCACCACTTATCCCTAAGCTCCCCACCCTCTTGCCAGGGATAGTAATTACATAATTATAACCGCGGCGGGTATCGGTCCCAAGCTTTGTGTACAACTTTTCCAGTTCCTGGGTTATGATAGCCTCATCTGACTGGCCGGAAAGAATTAAAACTGCACCCATATGTTTGCGCCCTATTCGTTCCGGCAATGTAGCCTCAATAATTTCCCCTTCCGAATCACAAATAATAATATTGCATCCGGTCTCAGCGGATATCATCTTGGAAACCTGTCTTAATGCATCCAGGTTATCCTTTAGAACATTTTGCACCACGCCCACACTTCCCTCTTCCAGACACAAAAGAACGTAAAATCACAACCTTTTTATTCAAATTAATTAATATTTTACCATACTATACCAGTCTTTCAATTAGGTGTGAAAATTCTTGTCTTTCATTCGTCTTCTACGGGGTCATCAAACATAATCTTCCTCAACGTTTCGCTTGCTTCATCTTCATCATCAATCTCAGGACACTCAAAGATCACATCCGGCATCTCTTTCTTCTCTTCCATCAGGGCGTTATAAAACCACTCCCCCGCTTCGCTCTGAGCCTCCGGGATATCCTCTTTGGCCAGGTTCTCATTGACCCCGTTAATAATGGCACATTGTTCTCTTTTTGTTAAAATTGCTATTGCTTGCTCCTCTGTCATTTTTTTGTTCCCCCTTGTCCAGGCGACACGGCCAGTATTTCCCAATATGTGAAGTATTTTAGTATTTTTGCTCCAATACAGCGCTAATTTTTCAATTATTTATTAGGTAGGCTTTCAGTGGTGTTTCAATCCACGCACCCGCACGGGGTGCGACTCCAGCCTTTGCGGATGATGTCAAAGACTGCCTGTTTCAATCCACGCACCCGCACGGGGTGCGACAGAAACAAGCACTATTGATAATAAGCATTATCAGGTTTCAATCCACGCACCCGCACGGGGTGCGACGCTCATTACGTTTGCCAACATTGCGGGGAAATAGTAGTTTCAATCCACGCACCCGCACGGGGTGCGACCAAGTCCGCCAGACCAAAAAGAGCAAAGCCTGGGTTTCAATCCACGCACCCGCACGGGGTGCGACGATATAGCAGGTCAGGTAAAATCTGCCCTGGATGTTTCAATCCACGCACCCGCACGGGGTGCGACAGAACTTGAGTCATATTTGCGTGCAATTACTCAGTTTCAATCCACGCACCCGCACGGGGTGCGACCTAATACATAAGGCCCAATATCATAACTAAAAGTTTCAATCCACGCACCCGCACGGGGTGCGACACCGTAGCCGTTGCCATGTTGATTGGGTGGCTGAAGTTTCAATCCACGCACCCGCACGGGGTGCGACTGCCATTCAGCCGCAGGTCGAGCTTGTCAGCAAGTTTCAATCCACGCACCCGCACGGGGTGCGACTTCGAATAAGCCGTCCCGTCAACCGTTCCGTTAGTTTCAATCCACGCACCCGCACGGGGTGCGACAAGTATGTCATTTTCTTCGATATGATTTTTTTCAGTTTCAATCCACGCACCCGCACGGGGTGCGACGTGAGTTGGAAAAGGGAGGAGAAAAGGATATGTTAGTTTCAATCCACGCACCCGCACGGGGTGCGACTCTTTTGTATAGTTGGTTTTCTATGGTGGTTTATGTTTCAATCCACGCACCCGCACGGGGTGCGACCCAGTCTGCTGTGCTAACGGTATCGGTTATCGTGTTTCAATCCACGCACCCGCACGGGGTGCGACATCGGGTTCCGCTCCGCTTTTATTCCGGGTATCTGGTTTCAATCCACGCACCCGCACGGGGTGCGACTTGTTATTCCAAGTCTGGCGGACAGCGTTTTATTGTTTCAATCCACGCACCCGCACGGGGTGCGACAGGGTAGTAGAGATCAGAAAGGAGAAAAAGAGATGTTTCAATCCACGCACCCGCACGGGGTGCGACCTGGGCGGTGCAAATGACAACGTAAGGCACAGGAGTTTCAATCCACGCACCCGCACGGGGTGCGACGAGAAAGAGGATTATGTCTTGGGCGGTGCAAATGAGTTTCAATCCACGCACCCGCACGGGGTGCGACATCCTCTCCCTTAACTTATTTTTCTTGGCCTCAAGTTTCAATCCACGCACCCGCACGGGGTGCGACGTTTTTGGGGGAGTGGTTAGCAAGTCATGATTGTTGTTTCAATCCACGCACCCGCACGGGGTGCGACTCAAGCTTTTGAGCGTGTTGATAAGGTTTTTCGGGTTTCAATCCACGCACCCGCACGGGGTGCGACAGGAATTCTATCATTCCACCTTGCAATTACCCTGTTTCAATCCACGCACCCGCACGGGGTGCGACATATATAGTATGGCTTAGTGGTGACTGTAATTACGTTTCAATCCACGCACCCGCACGGGGTGCGACCGCTTTGATCCGGACGTATACCGAGAAGTCATAGTTTCAATCCACGCACCCGCACGGGGTGCGACTTTTTAGCAGAATTGCCTTGGGGATGCTCCAGAGTTTCAATCCACGCACCCGCACGGGGTGCGACAGAGTTTCAGCGAATGCTATTACTTCCTTATTAGTTTCAATCCACGCACCCGCACGGGGTGCGACAATCTATCTTTTCCTTCTTTTTTTCCACTCTAGGTTTCAATCCACGCACCCGCACGGGGTGCGACTTTTTTCAAGTTCCAAAGGAACAACCTTATAATAGTTTCAATCCACGCACCCGCACGGGGTGCGACATGAATTCAGTGTGTGGGTTCATAAAAACATTACTGTTTCAATCCACGCACCCGCACGGGGTGCGACCCTACAAAGTTAGGCTAGTGGATATCGTTAACAGGGTTTCAATCCACGCACCCGCACGGGGTGCGACATGTGATTTGAGCCATTCTTATATATCAAAACTAGTTTCAATCCACGCACCCGCACGGGGTGCGACTCGATTACTGATACAGTCAGCACTGCCGATTGGGGTTTCAATCCACGCACCCGCACGGGGTGCGACCCAAACAGTTCCGTTTCCTCCGGCTCGTTCTTGTTTCAATCCACGCACCCGCACGGGGTGCGACATTTTTCTCCCTGCTCCCAGATACGGTCAGAAAGTTTCAATCCACGCACCCGCACGGGGTGCGACAACAGTAATTGAGAATAGGGTAGAAGCTATTTGGTTTCAATCCACGCACCCGCACGGGGTGCGACATGCGTGTATTATTGCTTTACTTACTGCTGGCAAGTTTCAATCCACGCACCCGCACGGGGTGCGACCTAAATAATTTGCGAATTGTGATACGTCTATTTCGTTTCAATCCACGCACCCGCACGGGGTGCGACATATATCTGTAAGTTTCTGTAATATTGATTGTAGTTTCAATCCACGCACCCGCACGGGGTGCGACGACAGTTTCCCCTAAATTACATAATTTTGGACAGTTTCAATCCACGCACCCGCACGGGGTGCGACTTTAGTCCGCGCATTAGGCCGCGCGCAGTTGAGGGTTTCAATCCACGCACCCGCACGGGGTGCGACTGGCCAGGATGCCGCCAGATATCTCCGGACCGAAGTTTCAATCCACGCACCCGCACGGGGTGCGACATAAAAATGATACAATTGTATACAGGAGCACCTGGTTTCAATCCACGCACCCGCACGGGGTGCGACCCGGGTAGCGAGAAAACGTGAAATGGTGACAGAGTTTCAATCCACGCACCCGCACGGGGTGCGACGCTGGTATGCCGACATCAATTGTTGCTATTGGAGTTTCAATCCACGCACCCGCACGGGGTGCGACGGTCTATGTGCGGGTTATCGTCCAAACTGGCCGGTTTCAATCCACGCACCCGCACGGGGTGCGACTTTTATTGCATTGTTGACGTTTCCGAGGTCCCGGTTTCAATCCACGCACCCGCACGGGGTGCGACGCGGAGTAGACCACAAAACGGTCATAAAATATCGTTTCAATCCACGCACCCGCACGGGGTGCGACCATAAAGGGCTTAAATCTCCAAGATTCCACGTGTTTCAATCCACGCACCCGCACGGGGTGCGACGTGATATTGATATGGAGGTGAGACAGCTTGAGTAAGTTTCAATCCACGCACCCGCACGGGGTGCGACTTTCTCCACTATGCAAAAGGGGGTGATGGGATTGGTTTCAATCCACGCACCCGCACGGGGTGCGACGCACCAGGAAGTTTTAAAAGTTATCATGCAACAGAGTTTCAATCCACGCACCCGCACGGGGTGCGACGCCAGCTTTCCTACGTATCACTAAACATGACAAGTTTCAATCCACGCACCCGCACGGGGTGCGACGTGACAAAACTCAAGGAGATGCTGGCCAGCAAGGTTTCAATCCACGCACCCGCACGGGGTGCGACGTTTTTGGGGGAGGGGTTAGTAAGTTATGATTATAGTTTCAATCCACGCACCCGCACGGGGTGCGACGAGTGTATAGTGGGGAAAGTCCCCACTATACAATAGTTTCAATCCACGCACCCGCACGGGGTGCGACGAGAAAAGAGAGGTGAGCCGAACATGTTTAATGATGTTTCAATCCACGCACCCGCACGGGGTGCGACATCCGGATAGATTTCAATCGGTTCTAATGCCAAAGTTTCAATCCACGCACCCGCACGGGGTGCGACAATCGATGGAAAATTAAATAGGCAGTATTTATTGTTTCAATCCACGCACCCGCACGGGGTGCGACGACAAGAAGCTCCGCATTGAGCTTGTGGAGAGAGTTTCAATCCACGCACCCGCACGGGGTGCGACACGGCCTTGGTGATGCCGAACTGAAAGCCTGTTTTGTTTCAATCCACGCACCCGCACGGGGTGCGACTCGGCGGCAACACACTAAATGGGCAATTCAGCAGTTTCAATCC
>DUML01000055.1 GCA_012839895.1 Peptococcaceae bacterium
ACTTTATTTTAAAAATTACTACAAGAATTAAGGAATAAATGTTATTAAATGGAATGAAAATATGGAATTTTTGAACCGACTTTATTATATGGAAAGAATTAGGAAAATGGGCATAAGGCGAGAAGGAATAAGGGTTTGAGGGGTGTTGGGTTGGAGCGGAGTTTATTTTAAATATACACCCGTTGTTTATCTAAAATAAACCCTTTCCCTCACCTTAAAGTTTTTCCGTGAAGAGGAGAAAGGGGAAGAGAGAGATAAAACGGAGAAAAGGTCGAAACCTTTGAAAATAAAGGGGTAGAGAAGGATTAACGGAAGATAAATCCTCACTCTACCTTTTTTACCTATATCTGGTATAATATGGAAGGAAAGACTTTATTTTAAAGTTTGAAAGGCTTATGTACCAAGGCTTTCAGGGGACGGAAAGACCTTATTCCATGATCCTTATCCCTAAAAATACGGAAAGACTTTATTTTAATTTCATTGAAATTCTAAAAGCGATATTAGGGAAAGACTTTATTACATGGGAAAAAATGGGCACTAGAGAAATCAGGGTTTGAGAGATGGGGGAGGGAAGGGGTTTATTTTAAATATACACTAGTATTAATGGTAATGAGTAGCTAAAATGTAAATTTATTTAAAAGGCAATGAGCTTGTTAAGATCAGCAGTCCGTTGGATATTATAGGAATGAATAATACTTCTCTAAGGAATTTTTTTTGCATTTGCAGAAAATTATAGAGGTATTTTTATTGACCGTTTCATATTTACTCGTTAACCACGGGTGGATAACATAATAATTTGCTTCAAAATTTGTTAGCAAGAGTATGTTTATAGATTGTTTATATAGGTGGGATTTCCGCAATACTGCGCAAATTCCACTAGATTTGGATTTAACCCGAAACTTTATTGCGGTAAATAGGCGTTAACTGACATAGGACGCGAGTGAAGCGCATCCATGCGCTTTAACGGAAAGAACATTTTTGGGGATGGTTTTATAAGATGACATTATATTCTGAATTTATGGTAGAATAAGGTTAGAATTCCTATATGGAGAGTGAATTAACTATGACTTATAAAGTAACCGTCATCGTTCAGAGAGATGATGATTGGTATGTCGCAAAATGTTTAGAAAACAGCGTGGCTTCGCAGGGAAAGACTGTTGAAGAAGCGATTGACAATCTTAAGGAAGCCCTGGAATTATATTATGAAGATACACCTGCTGAGCAAGATAGACATAAACAGATGTTTGTTACTACGCTGGAGGTTTCTGTATAATGGGTTCAAAGTATCCGGTATTAAAGCCCAGTGAGATTATTTCTGCATTAAATCAATTTGGTTTTAAAGTTATTTCCCAGAAGGGAAGCCATATAAAACTTCGCAAGGATGGTTCTATTGTTAAGACAGTTATAGTACCAAACCATTATGAGATAGCGAAGGGTACGCTCCAGAGCATACTTGAGCAGGCGGGAATAACTTTAGAGGAATTTACAACAAAGCTCTAGTCAAGGGGCCGCCATCCGTGGCGGCCTCTGAATATAGGGGCGTCCTACGTCAGTTAACACGGGAGTCCCGCAACTTAGAATATATGAATGTAATAAGACGCTGCGGGACTCCCTGAACGTTAGACGACATGCGAGAAATATAAACTTTAAGGGAGGGATATTATTGGCAATTGGAAGACCTTTTTTTAGAATTTATAGGCCAATGATCACTGACAATATTTTTTGCAAATATGTACTAGATACTAGATACGCAAATGATAGAAGTATGCTATGCAGGGCTTATAAGATTTTAGAGGCAGATTTAAAGAAGCTTTTTGAATACATAGAACCCAGTGACGATAATATACAGACTTATTCGCATAAGATCTATGAATTACTTCTTAGGGCTTCAACTGAGTTTGAATCAAATTGTAGAAGGATTCTTGAAGCTAACGGTTATAATATGGCAAATCGCCTTGATATTACACACTATTATAAAATTAACCAGGCTACGAAATTATCGGAATATGAAGTTTATATAGATATATGGCATCCACAAAGAAAAACAATACGTCCATTCGCACAATGGCAAACTAATCATACATTAACTTGGTATCAAGGTTACAATGCTTCAAAGCACAACAGACAAGTTAATTTTAGTGAAGCAAATATTGATAATTTAATACAGGCTATGGCGGGAGTATATGCAATTTTATATGCTCAGTTTGGGGTCTATTCTTTTAATCCTTATCAAGAAATTAATATGGTAGAAGATAATACCAATGGCTCGATATATTCTGGTGAATCGGTATTTAGTATTAAACCTCCTTCCTGGACAGATGATGAAAAATATAATTTTGATTGGGATGATTTAAAGAACAGTACTAATCCTATTGAGCGATTCATTTTTAATTGATACATTTTAAGTTCGCACGTCGTCTAACAGTAAGCGATTTATGATGTTCATCGCAAAAGAAAAAGCCAAAGAAACAAAATCTCTGGCGTTGTTGGAAATTACATAATAAACTGAAAAACCGGAACATCATGAATCGTGTGTTGTACTAAACCGTCTGCCGACGGAACACAAAAACTATGGAAATTCAATCTTTTCGAATCCCGTTGTAAAACAGAAAACAAAAGCACCCTACCAACAAAAATACATCACCCCCGGAATGAACGGCATGAGGGATCCGGCTTAAGCCCGGCATAAAACTCATATTGGTAATTTCAATTTCTCCGGGGATGACTCGTCCCAGAGGATCAGGACAGCAAACTTCGGTTATGATAAGTCCAACCCCTCCATTAGCCCGGCGAGCATAATAATTAACAATCACATCGGATACCGTACCGTCAGCCGCAGCCAAGTTGGTCCCCATGGCAGGCATTACAAGTCTGTTTTTCAGTTCCATTTTGCCGATTGTTCCAGGTTCCAAAAGTTTTTCGTAGCCCATCAGCCATAGCCTCCTTAATTTCTTGTTCGTTCTGTCCCTTATTATTGATGAAACAACTCGATGCTATACGTTTGGAGATTCGGCCATTAATGCAGTCCTGAAAGAGGTAGTAGCTTGGCTGATTATTAAGCGATACAGGTTTGTTCTCAAAGCCCGGAATTTTTGAACATCTTTTCAAAGAGAGTGTTAGCCCTGTGCAGCGGCTTTTTCAGGGCGGCCAAAGGAAGAAATACCACAATAAATCCTAGCAATGCCAGGATATTCCCGGAGATATTGGTTGGTCCGGCAATCGCCTCACGGAAACCGTTGATTCCGTAAGTGAAGGGCCAAAGGGGGTACAGAATCCCGAAAATGCGGGGATTCGTCTGGATGGGATAAATTCCCCCGGCACCGGCAAGTTGGAGCACCATGATGACCACGGTGGCGCCTTTGCCTACGCTACCGAACAGGGAAACCAAGGTAAAAATAATGGTCACGAATGTAACGGAGCAGAGAACGCTGAACAGCAGCATTACTCCAAAGCTTACCGGCTGTACGCCAAGCAGCAATACATCTCCCAGCGTGATGATCGTAGATTGAATCAGGGACAAAAACAGAAACAGGAGCATCTTTCCAAAATGTTTCTGCTTTAAATTCAGACGGTAACCCTCGGGGTCTTGACATTCAACCGTTAGGAAGGCGATCAACAGAAGCACGCCCACCCAAATGGCTAAAACGGTGTAAAATGGCGTCAGCCCCACGCCTAAGGTGCCCCCCTTATAATATTCCACTTGTTCCACTTCCAGTGGTGAAGCAATGAAATCGGCGATTTCGGAGGGGTGCTCCTTTGCCAAATTTTCGAGGGTATTCAAATCCTCGATGGAGATAGACTCCAGCCCGGCCAATATTTGACCAAGATCATTTTGGATCGTGTTCAGCCGATCGGTCAATTGAGTTCCCTGCTGAACAGTCAGCGAGCTGGTAGCTTTAGTAAAGACGGCAAGGGCATCCAGCTGCTGGACAATCCACATGTCGGAGCCGACTACGTCGCTGGTGTCGTACAAGGTGCTCGCAATTTTGTCCCCTAGGCTGTTGAGTAGGGGAGCGCCTTGGGAAGTAAAGGAGGAAGAAAGATTTTGGGCTAGCTGCGCCTGTTCCTTGCTCAATTCAGATAGGGTATTGAGAACCTGAGCCATGGACTTTTTGGCATCGCCGTTTTGCCCGTCGACAATTTGCGTCAGGGCATCTTTTTCTGCCAGCACCAGCCGATCCAAGTAGTGCAGGGAGTTGATGAGGAGAGTCAGCGCGTTCAGGTTATAAGTCCGGTTTAAATTTGCCAGATTATCCGCATTAATGTTCAGTAGCACATCCAAGGCCGTGCAAAGGACAATTGTCTGCTCGGCGATGGATACTGCGTTTTCATCGAGAGTGTTTCCGTTGATGTCCTGGAGAACGGCGATCAGCTCCTGATTCTGACGATCCAGTTCTTGGATGCGGTCTAAATCGGTGCTGATATTGGCGGAGATAGCTTGAATCGTGTCCCGAGTCTTTTCAGCCAGAGAAGCACTGGCGTAAGTGATCTCCTGCAAACCGGCAATTTGATCCGCGATGGTGGGAGAAAGAGAAGCGGCTTCGTCCAGATAATCCTGAAAGCTCTTGGAATCCTCACCTGCTTGGTCGATCAGCATCTTGGCACGAGTGATGTCCTGATCGGCTTCCCGCAAAGTGTTTTTCAGCTCCTCTAGGCTGGAGGAGTTCAAATTCCAATTCTCTGATTCTTCACTTATTAGAGCCATGGCTTTTTCATTGACGGTTTTGACAAAGCTGCTTTCGATACTGTCAAGCAAGCGGTCCTTAGCAGCATCGGTAATTTTCGAGGCGATGGCGTTCAGCTTTTCATTGACCTTGTAGGTGACGACAGGTTTTTGCGGCGAGGCGGTGGTTAGGCTGGCAAGGCGTTGGGAAAAATTGCGCGGGATTTCAATCATAGCGTAATATTTACCCATGTATAAGCCGTAATTACCTTGCCAATCGTCGACAAACTGCCAACCAATAGACTGATTTTCTTTCAGCGCTTCTACAATGGAGTCACCGGCGTTGATGATTTCTCCGTTGAGAACGGCACCTTCATCGTTGTTCACAATGGCCACAGGCAGATTGCCCGTGTTGGCATAGGGGTCCCAGCAGGCGTAGATGTTAACCCAAGCGTACAGCGAGGGCAGAATGCACAGGCCGATGATTACCGCGAGAGTTGCCTTGTTGTTGCGTATGGTATTTAGATCCTGTCGAAAAACCAGAAACACAGGATGGATCCGTTCGTGGGCAATATAGCGCAGGTGTGCTGTCAATCGGGAGAAGAATCCTTGAACATTCATTCCTTTCATCCTCTTCTCTTTCTATTCACTCAACCCAGAGTTTTTAAACATTTCTTCAAAGCGACGCACGGGTTCTTCTGTTTTCTCCAGGAGAAAGTAACCGGCGATTAAGAACACAATTGCGAAAACTCCCAACACTGTAAAATCCAAAAGCACTTCGCTTGTTGTAGGACCGGCAATAGCTTCGCGGAAGCCGCTAACTGTATACGCAAACGGGCACAGGGGCTGCAGAATCTTGAAAATTAATGGATTGACTTGAATTGGATATGTGCCGCCGCTGCCGGGAATCTGAAAAATCAGGTAAATGATAGCCAAGGCCTTGCCGGAATTGCCAAAGCAAGAATACAAGGTAAAAGTGATAATGCAAAACACCAGGGACGAGAATACAGAGAACAGAATAAACAGTGCGGCGTTTACTGTGTAAATTCTTAACATAAGTATGTCACCCAAGGAAACAATCAGCCCCTGAAGTACGGCGATTGAGCAGAACGTCAACATTTTGCCGTAATGTTTTTCGTGCAGAGTCATGAGTTCCAGACCGTCAAAAGGGAGGGGGCGCGATTTCAGGGCAGAATTCATGAACAAACAACCTACCCACAATGCCAAGGCGGTGTAAATAGGTGCCATACTGGAGCCAAAGTTAGGGATGGCGTAGATGGATTCTACTTTCTGGTCAAAAGGCTTCGCGATGAAATCTCCTATAAACTCCGGATCGCTTTGTAAGATCGAGACGATCTGCACAATGTCGTCATTGTCTACCAGGGTTAGCCGTTGGCCCAGGGTATTAATAGTGCTTTCAAAGTCCGCCAGCTTGCTGCTAAGGTTTCGAGTCAGGTCAGCAGTCAGTGCCACTCCTGACTGTGTAGTGGTTAGCATATTGCCGATTTCGGAGCCAAGCCTTTGGGCAGACTGGACTAATTTGGCGGTGTTGTCGGCAGAGGTAACCAGGCGGCTGCCGATGGTGCTGATATCGCCGCGAATGCTTTGATGGTATTCTTTCAGGATGCTCGTCAGTTGGCGTTCTGTCTGGTAGAGATCGTTGTTAATGGTGTCCGCGATCCCTGCTGAAATCTGGACCGCTGTGTCAGTCTGCTGCTGAAGGTTAGAAAGCTTTGTGCGCATACTGTCAATTTCAATACTGACAGCATTCAGAGCGGTAATCATTTGAGATAATTCCTGCTTTTTGTCAGACATACTGTTTTGCACCGCATCTAAAAATTTGATGGTTTCTTCTATTTTGGGTCTGGTTTCATCAATCAGTTTCATCGCGTTGGCAGCTGTTTGATCTATGGCTTGTATCGCTTCTACAACCTCATCCCAGTTACCCAAAAGAAATTGAAGGGTATCCATTAGCCCTTTAGTGGCGTCTCGAAGGGATGTCAGGGAGTCAATAATTGATTTCAAATTGTTAGAAGGCATTGAGTTATAAATAACATTTAATGCATCGATGGTACCGCCAAGTGCGTTGTAGACAGTTCCAAGAGTCTTGACGGTTGTGGAGATGTTAGTATAAAGTTGATTGGTATCCATTTTAGCCAAAGCTTCCCGCAGGTCACCCAGTTCTCCGTACAAGGTATTCAATGATTCTTCTAACGAAATGAGCTGCTCCTTGGCGTATTGTACATCTGCACCCCAATCAATTGCCCCGTATTCATCTAGGTAAATGGCGGTTGCGTCCACAGCGGAGGACATGGCGGATAAGGTGGCGTCCAGATTCAAAAACAGCGAATTTATTTTAATGGCACTTCCCTCTTTGGCTGCTTCGTTCAACTCGTTCAGAAGAGCATGGATGCGGTCGCCGGAGTTTTGAGCGTATGTCAGATTGGTATCCAGATAGTTCAGTGATTGATCAAGTCGCTGCTGAGTGGCCCTGGAAAGTTCCTGTTGGTTGACAGTGGTTTTTCCGAGGATGTCCAGATGGTTTTGCACTAAAGGCCATGTGGCCTTGATACTGATTAAAAACTGGTTCAGGTTGACAGAATTCGTGTGTAGGTTATCCAATGAGGTATTAATTAAGTCCATGTTCTGGTATAACTTCACCAGGGCATCCTTCATTTTAAGAATGTTTTGCAGATTGGCGTCAGCGTCTTCGCCAACGGGGTTAAGCATAGAAAAAACGGTTTGATTCACCGTTGCAATAAAGCTGGATTTTATTTCCTGAACAAGGGCGTTTTTGGCGCTC
>DUML01000056.1 GCA_012839895.1 Peptococcaceae bacterium
AACGTAATGCTTATGGTTTCAGGAAATTTACCCGTTTTAGAACCCGTATCTTACATTGTTGCTCATAAATTAAAAGTGGCAAGTATTCGACTGAATACCTGCCACCCCAACATTTGACAAAGAACCATACTTTTTTAATACTTTCTTTCTCCTACAAACAAGGCTAGTTCAATTAAAGCGTATCTCGCCGGTATATCAGGTAGTTCATTAAGGTTTTTTATTGCTTTATTAATATAAAGGTCTACAACTTTCTGTGATTTTTCAATAGCATCAGTTCCTTTAATCAAATTGACGGCTTCTTGCACCTCATCTTCGGTTTTAGAAACCTTGGCTAAAAGCTCTTTTAATCTCGAGGAAAAGGGATTAGCATCGTTTAAAGCATAGATCATGGGCAAAGTTATAATGCCCTGCCTGATATCCCCTCCGACAGGCTTACCGAGAAGCTTAGGATCAGCAGTAATATCAAGAATATCATCTACAATTTGAAAAGCTATTCCCAGACAACGGCCATAGGTTGTCATAATCCAAACTTGCCTCTTGTTAGCATTAGTCACCATAGCGCCTAATTGACAACAGAGGCCTATCAGCAGTGCTGTTTTGCGGCGAATACGATAGTAATACTGCTTAAAATTCTGGTTTATATCAAAAGAACATTTGATTTGCTGGATTTCCCCCTGGCACATTTGCACACAAACATCTGCCAATATTTTGGAAACCTTAGTGTTATCAATTTTAACGATTAGTTCCAATGCTTTGGCTAAGAGGTAATTGCCTGTCGCTAAAGAAACGGTATTCCCCCATCCCGCTGCCAGAGTTGGTCGCCCCCTGCGAGTTAAGGAAGAATCAACGACATCATCATGAACCAAAGTAGCCATATGAATTATTTCTAATGCCATAGCTACAGGCAATAACTTCTCAAAATTATAATCAAAAAACTTCCCTGAAAGCAAGGTAAATGCCGGCCGCATTCTTTTACCGCCAGCCTGAAGCAAATAAAGACAAGTCTGAGCTAAAATGGGATCTTCAACTTTCAGGAACTTAGTAAGTTCTTTCTCCACCTTATTTAGATCTGAACTGATTTCTTTAAATAACTTTTGATGTTTCAAATCACTGTTCACCTGCTTGTGTATCTTTCGGTAACGTTATTATTTCAGAAGGCAATTCTGTTAAAGGATTTGTTTCTTGGACTGGTTTTTGAAGCGAAACATCTTTTGCTTCGTCTTCATAGGATAAGAGTTCCTCATTGTCCTTAGCCTTATCTTCGGGTTTAGAAGTTTTGCTTTTAGCGGGAACTTCTTTTAGGGCTTCACTAATTACCTCACTTGGTGCATTAATAGCCTGTTGAAATTCCTGGGTTATCTCTTGAGTTATTTTCCGGATTTGCAATACTATTTTTCCTAAAGCCCTAGCTATGACCGGTAAATCCTCAGGGCCAAAAAGAATCAGGGCAATAAACATAATTAAAGTTATTTCAGTAAAACTCATCTTACTGCCCCTCTCCTTTAGTTTCTAATTTTTTTAACTCCTTGTTCTTTCTCCTTGCCACTAAAAAGCCCAACCAGATACTCAATTCGTAAAGCAAATACATGGGACCGGCCATAAGAAATTGGGTTGGAATGTCAGGCGTCGGTGAAATTAATACGGCCAAAATTAATATTAAAAAAAAAGCCCATTTTCTATACTTTGCTAGAGTTTTAGGCGACATAAACCCTAACCGAATAAGGAGCAAAAGTACGACAGGCAGTTGAAAAACTAAGCCAAAACTAAGCACAAAAGTTAAGATAAAATTAAGATATGATGATTTGGTAACAAAGGGTGTAGATTCTACCGCTGTTCCCCCGGCAAATAATAGGAATTTTAATCCTACAGGGAGAACAAAATAAAAAGCAAAAGCGGCACCACAAACAAAAAGGATAAGAGAATTAGGTACAATTATGTAAAGATATTTTTTTTCATTCTTTTTCAGGGCAGGCAGCACAAAACTCCATACTTGCCAGAAAATAATTGGCAAAGCAGCCACTACTCCCACTACAAGCGATATTTTTAATTTAACAAGTATTGGTTCCAAAGGCGTAGTTGTAATAAAACTAACTTCATCTATTCCAGAAATTGGCCGAGCCAAATAACTATAAGCGTAATCACTTAATGCCCAACCCAGGACAGTTCCAAAAGCAATAGCATAAGCAGAAACCAAAAGCACTTTACGCAATTCTTTAAGATGGTCCATTAGAGGCATTTCCGCAGTGTAACTTTTTCTGCGTCGCACCTGTCATACCCCTCTCCAAAGAACACTTAAATCTTTATTATTTTACCACGTTATCAAAGGAAATACCAACCATCTGTAAATTTCATTATTATTATTCCGACAATTTTATTTTACTGAATACAACAGGGAATCATATTTTGTTTCCGTATAAAAGAAATCATAAAGTTCCTGGAGGGGTTTAACATGTAAAAAAGGGGAAAGATCTTGAATCGTAGCCTTAGCTTTATCAAAATACTCGTTTACCAAGGTAGGATAAAGGGAATCCTCCCAAGCTGCCCAAGCCATCCCAATTGAGTGTCCATAACTTTCTATTTTTTTAAGCTCCGGTTCTTTAATACCCGCCAGCACGCCCCCCAGTTTAGCCGCCAAAGCTAAGAGGGCAGCCCTTTCTTTGCTGATAATTATTTTGTAATCCTTAGTAGATATAGTCTTATTCCTCATTCGCCAACGCATGAGAATACCTTCATTCATAGTACCTATTACCTGTACAAATTGTCCTGCAAAATTAAATAACTCACTCTCACAAAGTTTTAAAAAACTCTGACCAAACAGAAAATCACCAAAGAGAACATGATACTGGTGACAACCGTCTCTCTTAGTATCATCACTAACTAAGCCATGGATGTGATGGGCAAGATATATATATTGAACAACAGCTGCCAGGGAAATAATTGCGTTTTCGGCTTCTTTCATTGTCCTGCCAACTGCCAAAACTAAAGACGAACATAACCTTTTGTCTAAATTATGCGCCTTTATATCAATAAGATCATCCGTTTTTGCTAACTTTAATCTTATTTCCCTATTCATCAGTTCCTCTACTTTATACAGTTCTTTGGTAAAACTTAAAAGTAAGGCCACTGTCTTTCCTCCTAGAAAAAAATTGGAATCTTTCAAATCATAAGATTATTTTTGCAAATATTTACACTATTCGAGATTAATATAATAATTCCTGCATTAGTTTCTCGTTTATTATTCAAAAAACGACATATTTCTATTCGGGAGCAACACAAGTTTTTCGAGGTTTCGAGGTTTTAAAATTATATCCATATATGTATGCCAGACATTTTAACATAGTGCAAATCACTTTAAAAGCTATTAGTAATTCATTTCTGTGTTGGTTTATGGCCATTTAAGTTGTTAACATTTTGGAAGATCAAGCTTATGATACGATTGAAATATTAATTATAAGTATAATTGAAATATTAATAAACAATAAATAAATAAATATAATATAAATAGACCTTGCAATCTCTAGATCGCCAAGGTCTATTTAAGCCATCCATCTAAATATGGATCCTAAAATAAATATCCCTCCTAAAGATTCACAGCTTCGGGCTTTTCGCTGACAAATCCCCTTTTCATTTCCGAAGCTGTCATATGACCAGCATTAAACATCTTGGTCAAATAATTACATGCATCCCAAGGATTGACACGATCCCCGCATGTAAAAACATCCACGGCTGCGTATCCTAATTCGGGCCAGGTGTGAATAGCCAGATGAGATTCGGATATCACTACTACCCCACTCACACCCTGAGGGCTAAATTTATGAAATACAACTTCCCGTATTTCCGCACCCGCTTCCAGAGCCGCATTGACCATAATATGTTCTACCTTTTCCACATCATTTAGTAGATCAAAACTGCATTCATAAATTTCGGCCAATACATGACGCCCCAAAGAATTGCTCATCTTGTCATCGTTGCCCCCTTCTAAATTTACATTTTTCTTTACTTTTCTTGTTTTAATTATTAGGAAAGACAGCCATCCGAGCTGACGAAAATATTTTAGCATAAAGTACCTTATTGTCAATAAAAATATTTCCAGGCAACGACTAGAGGGCATTCCTTGGCTCTAGACCCCAAAATCATTTATTCAGTTTTCTAATGCATTAATATTAATACTTAATACCATACTCCCTTTACGAATCAATTACTTCAAAATGGGCGTTTTGGAGAATTCTGATAAGTTCTTCGCTAGGCGTGTTAGCTACCTCCCCATACATTTTTCTGGTATAAATATGCCGAAAATTTGGGAAGAGCTGTTTAATACTTTTTCTGAGCTTAGTGCCTGCTTCATCAGCATCTACCAGTACAAAAACCTCAGTATACTGTTCCTCATCCAGAATCTTTTCTAATTTTGTCAAATTAATAGTACCATTAGTACAAATTATATCAACAGGTTCCTTAAGCACCTTTAATAATTGTTCCCGATCTGTTTTCCCTTCTACAATAATGGCTTTCATTAATCAATCCGCTTTCCTTCTAATAGTTAAAACCATCTGATATTCTACATTATACTCCAATTATCATGTACATAATAGTGGTAATATGTATTAAAACCCAAAGAGGAACATGGGAAAAGGATTGGTAGCGCTAAGGGTTGAAAAATGTTCAAACTGATGTAAAAAGAAAAAATAAAGAGTTGCAAACTATCGCAACTCTATTGTTTTCAATGGTCGGAGCGACACGACTTGAACGTGCGGCCTCTACCACCCCAAGGTAGCGCTCTAGCCAAACTGAGCTACGCCCCGATATTTGCATTTCCTGAAGCACTTATATAATTTATCATACTGAATTTAAAAAATCAAGCATATTCGGTTATTAATTATCGAAGAAGTTAGCGAAGATTCGCAAATAATCAAATGGAAGTCCCTATGAGTAAATTAACTTTTAGCTATTAATTCTATTTTTCGAACTCCTTCCAGTTCCTGAAGATGAGATACTAAGCTTTCCACCGACTCTTCCATATTTTCTGTTTCAATGGAAATTGAAACGTTGGCAATACCTTGAAGAGGTATACCTTGATTAATAGTTAAAATGTTTCCATTAATGGAAGCTATATAGTTTAAAACGTTAGATAGAACCCCCGCTTGATCGACCAAAAGCAGAGAAAGAGTGATTATCCTTTCCTTCGTAGCTTCGTAGAATGGAAATACGCCATCTTTGTACTTGTAAAAAGCGCTTCTACTTATACCTACTTGTTCACAGGCTTCATTTATTGTCAGGACATCAAATTTAGCTAATAACTCTTTAGCCTGGGCTGTTTTCACAATCGCATCAGGAAGAATACTCTTACTTACCAAGAGAAAGTCCTTCTTCTTTTTGCTCACCGAACCCGCTCCTCACAATAAAAGTTTTACCATCATTATAAGCAATTTCGCAGATAATTGACAAGGTTATGATTCTATAGGCACAAACAAGAGGACATATCCGGCTTGAAGATACTTCTTCTGACCGATATGTCCCCGTATTCTTACCCCGGCTAAGATATCTCCTTTTTCTTTTTAGCTTAAATTATGATACAGATCAGCCCACCGTGGCCGTCATTTACAATGCGCTGCAGGGTATCTTGCAGCTTAACCTGAACATTTTCGGGCATTTTATAAAGTTTATTTTGAATGCCTTCGCGGACCAAATCATGCAACGATTTACCGAATATATTAGAACTCCAGACTTTCTTCGGATCCGATTCAAATTCCTCCAGGATGTATTTGACCAGTTCTTCAGCCTGTTTTTCAGTACCAATTAAGGGAGTAATTTCTGTTGTTACATCGGCACGCAGAATATGAAGTGACGGAGCACTGGCTTTAAGTTTAATGCCGTAATGGCCGCCTGACCTGACAAGTTCCGGTTCTTCTAAGAACATTTCGTCCAGTTGAGGAGTTACTACTCCATAACCATTAGTGCGTACATCTTCAAAAGCTTTAGCCAGTTTATCCCACTCTTTCTTTGCTTTGCTATAATCCAAGATCATCCTAAGGAGTGTATGTTCGCCTTCGATTTCAATTCCGGTAAGCTCTTCTAAGACTTGCTTGAAGAGATCTTTTTCAGTGGTTATCTCAATTTCTGCGCGGCCCGTTCCCAGATTAGTTTCTTTAAGAATAACATCTTTAGCATATTGGCACTCTGCAAGAATATCAATAGCCCGGTCAATATCTCTAATGCGTTTAATATCTCCTACAGATTTATGAATATATTCTTGGAAACTGGCTCGAACCGGATGAGACATATCCAGTTCTTCGACCCATTTGGGAAGCTCGATATTCACTTCCGCAACGGGGAACTCATAGAGCAGATCTTCTAAAATCTGAGTAATATCGCTTAGATTCATTTCCATACAATCAACAGGTATAACGGGCACTTCGTAAACTTCTTGCAAAGAACGGCAAAGTTCCATGGTGTTTTCGGCATATGGCCTGATAGTATTCATGACCACAATAAACGGTTTGCCCAAAGCTTTAAGTTCATTAACAACTCTTTCTTCTGCTTCTACATAGTTTTCTCTTGGTATTTCTGAAATTGAACCATCAGTGGTAACAACTATTCCGAGGGTAGAATGATCGGTGATAACTTTCCGGGTCCCGATTTCAGCGGCTTCTTGGAACGGTATGGCCTCATCATTCCAAGGGGTATGAATCATCCGCGGTTCTTCCTCTTCTTCGCCTTCATAGCCTAAAGCGCCTTGAACTGAATAACCTACACAGTCTACCAGCCTGACATTCATATGGATAGTATCTTTGAGGACAATCTCTACAGCTTCCGAAGGTATAAACTTGGGCTCTGTAGTAGTAATCCTTCTCCCGGCACCACTTTGGGGAAGTTCATCCCTGGCCCTTTCTCTTTCATATACATTGGCAATGTTCGGTAGGACCAGAAGTTCCATAAAACGTTTAATAAATGTAGATTTTCCAGTCCTTACGGGACCTACAACACCGAAATAAATATCCCCTCCTGTCCGTTCAGCAATATCGCTGAAAATATCATAGTTTTGCATTGCACTTTTCCCTCCCTTTTAGTGTGCTGTCCTTCAGTAAGGACCTCAAATCTACCCTCTTGATGCTTTAGTTTTTATGATTCAATGACAGGACTAGCACCTTAAGCATTATATTTATATTGTTATTAAAACTTATTTATGTCTAAAATCCGTAAGTCATTTATACAAAAAAAAATGACACCCCTTTTCGAGTGCCGGAAAAGCTTCCTATTTCTTTAATCAACCCTTGGCAAAAATATCTTAGATTATTTGCCAAAATTTTCTTAGATGCAAAAATATCTTAGGCTAGCTTAAAGTAACCAAGGAAAGAAGCTTCTTACAAACCAAAAATTGCCTTGTGCTCAGTTTCATGCTTTTTGCCTCTCAACAATAAATTAACCTGAGCCTCTTGCGGGCTTAGACCTTCAAAAAGGACCTTGTAAGCCTGCTCAGTAATTGGCATCGAGATATTATACTTTTTGCTTAATTCATAAGCCACTTTAGTGGCTTTGACACCTTCTACAACCATGCCTACTTCCCTTAAGACATCAGGCAAGGACTTCCCGCTGCCAAGAGCCCGTCCGGCACGTAGGTTGCGGCTGTGGTGGCTGGTACAGGTTACGATTAAATCCCCAAGCCCTGAAAGTCCTGAAAAAGTTTCTGCCCGGGCTCCCATAGCGACACCCAACCTGGTAATTTCCGCCAATCCCCTGGTAATCAACGCTGCCTTGGTGTTATCCTTAGGATTCATTCCCTCAAGAATCCCTGTACATAAAGCAATGATATTCTTAAGGGCCCCGCCCAACTCTACTCCGATTAAATCCGTATTGGTATAAACCCTAAAATTAGGGGTCATGGTAATATCCTGGACTGTTTCAGCAACGGTAAGATCTTCGGAAGCAACCACTACGGCTGTGGGTACATCCCTGGCTACTTCTTCAGCATGGCTTGGCCCCGACAATACCGCTATAGGATGGTCAGGAAGCTCTTCCTTAAGCACCTGTGATAGCCTAAGATGAGTGTTTTCTTCCAGCCCTTTAGCGGCATTGACTATTATTGAGCCAGGCTTTAAATAAGGTTTGATGAGCCGGGCACTTTCCCTGACTGCATGGGAAGGCACAACAAGAAAGACCACTTCAGTATTAATCTCTGTAAGATCCGTAGTCGGTGTTATTTCAGGCGGTAAAAAAACACCGGGCAAATAAGGGACATTTTCCCTTCTTCTTTTCATTAGTTCTATTTCATCGCTAAAAATCCCAATGAGTGAAACTCGATAACCTGCACTGACCAGAAGAAGAGCTAGAGCTGTACCCCAACTTCCGGAGCCAAAAACAGCTATTTTCTTCAAACTACTTCACTCCTCAATCTTTTTTTCCCCAAATCTAGCTTCTGTTCCGTTTAAGATTCTTTGGATATTGCTGCGATGCCTAATAACAACCAGAGAAACTGCAACAATAGCAAATAATTTATAGGGGTCCTCTACTTGAAAAGCAAAAGCCATCACAATTACCGTCAAAGATCCCATGATCGATCCCAGGGAAACATACCTGCTTATTGCTACCACCACGATAAAGACAACAAGACTAATAACTGTTACTCCCGGCATTAGCACTGAAATAATTCCCAAGCCGCTTGCTACCCCTTTACCGCTGGGTTTAAAGCCAAAGTAAGGATTAAAACTGTGGCCTAACATTGCCAGCAATCCGCCAATAACGCCTCCCCAGGGTCCAAATGCCTCCAAGCAAATATAAGCGGCTAAACCACCTTTAATCGCATCACCGGCTAAAACAGCAATACCCCATTTTTTGCCCAAAAGACGATAGGCATTGGTTGCCCCCAAATTGCCGCTGCCTGCATAGCGGATATCTTTCTTTTTCAATCTGCCGGCCAAAAAAGCAAACGGGATAGTCCCTAATAAATAGGCAACTAAAAAAACCCAATAATCTCCCATCTTCTAAATCTACTCCTCATCTCTTCTTTTCATTATAAGTCTTATCGGTGAGCCCTCAAAGCCAAAATTTTTACGAATCTGGTTTTCCAAATACCGGCGATAGGAGAAATGAACCAGTTCCGGATCATTGACAAAAAAGATGAAAGTAGGAGGTTGAACACTTTTCTGGGTGGCATAGAAAACTTTAAGGCGTTTTCCTTTATCAGAAGGTGGAGGATTAAGATGAACCCACTCTCTTAATAAAGAGTTGAGGGTGCTGGTTAAAACACGTCTGCTGGTTTGCTCAGCCACAAATTCAACTAACTCCATAATTTTATTAACCCTTTGGCCGGTTTTGGCGGAAACGAACTGGGTTGGAGCGTAATCTACAAAAGCTAATTCTTCTCTTAGATTTTTCTCAAATTTATTTAAAGTCTTATCATCTTTAACAATTAAATCCCACTTATTAATAACTAGGATAAGCCCTTTTCCCTTTTCATGCGCATACCCAACAATTCTTTTATCCTGGTCGGTTACTCCTTCCGTAGCATCAAGCACCATGAGGACAATATCCGCTCTGTCAACAGCTCGAAAAGAACGAATGACACTATAGTTTTCAGTAACTTCCATAATTTTTTTCTTACGTCTGATCCCCGCTGTATCAATTAGGATATAATTCCTGCCCTCATAGCTAAAAGGGGTATCGATAGCATCTCTGGTGGTACCTGGAATATCACTGACAATTACCCTTTCTTCTCCCAAAAGCATATTAACAAGAGAAGACTTGCCTACATTTGGCCGACCGATAACCGCTACTTTTATGACATCCGGATCATATTCCTCAAAATTTTCTTGCGGCAGCCTGGAAACAACAGCATCGAGCAGTTCACCGATGTTTAATCCATGGACGGCTGAAATTGGGAGCGGCTCCCCAAAACCCAAAGTTAAATATTCGTGAGCCTCAGCTTTAAAGATACTAAAATTCTCAACTTTATTCACTACAAGGAGAACCGGCTTGCCAGCCTTTCTTAAATATCTGGCGATTTGTTCATCATCAGGGGTTAAACCGGTTTTGCCGTCTACCAGAAATAAAACCACATCAGCTTCGGAGACAGCTATTTCTGCTTGCTGTTTCATTTGGGAGGAAAGAGGAGTAGTTTTATCCTTAAATTCTATACCGCCCGTATCTATTAAGGTAAATTTCCTGCCCAGCCATTCGGAATCAAAATATAACCTATCCCTGGTAACCCCGGGAGTATCCTCAACTATTGCCACCAAGCCGCCGACAAGCCTGTTAAAAAGGGTAGATTTACCAACATTAGGGCGGCCGACAATGGCTACTACAGGTTTACTCACTAGTTAACACCTCCACCCTTCTTCCCAGAATACCTTCCAGGAAAGCTTCACCGTTGTTTTCTACCAAGATTGCTTGACCATTCACTTTTTGCTCCAGCCAGTTAATGTCATAATTGTCCAAGAAAATGTTTTCATCCGCCTTTAGCATAACCTTGGGGATTAGAAAATACTCACCATGTAAATCCCCCAGCTGTTCGGCAATGTCTTGCGCCGTTAAAAGCCCTGCTACTGTAACCGTCGTCCCAAAAAAGTTATTAATAATAGCATGAACAATTATTTCCAGCCCCTGAATATTGTTTAAAGTTTGTGTCCAGGATTGAAAGAATTTAAAGGCTGAAACTCCTGTCACCAAATGAATTCTACGTGCCGGAATTCTCGACGGAAGATACGGAAGGCATTTGACAAGCTCAGACTCAAATTTGGCCGCCATCCCTATACCATTTTCCAGCTGAGGAAACCCGTCATATTCTTGAGCCGGTGGAAATTCTTTACCGGCCAGAACATAAAACTCATCTGAAAAATAGACCAGGTTCTTCCCTTTGCTTTGTTTGAATTCCTGCTGCCAATGACCACCAAGTTCTAAAAGCTCTTTGGCTTCTTTCTCATTAACAGTCCTTATTTGCGGCAGCTTATCCCTGTATTTTGTTAAACCTACCGGCACAACGCCTATAGACTGCACAGCGGGATAAAAATTAGCAAGATTAAAAACAGTCTCTTCCAGTATCTCCCTGTCGTTATAGCCTGGGACTAAAACAATTTGAGTATGAAGTGTTAATCCGGCATCAGCGAGCCTTTTAATTTGAAGAGGCAGTTCCCCCGAGCGCGGATTTCGCATTAATCTGACTCTAGCCTCCGGATTCCAAGCATGTACGGAAATATACAGCGGACTTAAATGCAAGTCAATAATCCTTTGAAAATCTTCCTCAGTAAGATTAGATAATGTTATGTAACTCCCCTGGGTTGCAGAAAGGCGGTAATCATCATCCCGGTCATAAAGTGATGCTCTCATCCCCGTTGGCATTTGCCTTACAAAACAAAAAATACAATTATTAGTACACTTTTGCAAGCCATTAACACTTATAGTACATAATTCTAAACCAAGAATTTCCCCCGGTTCTTTAGTTATTTCCAACTGCCAAACTTCTTTATTTTTTTTCTCCACCAATAAGGTGAATTCCGCATCGGCAAGGTAGTACTGCAGATCTAAAACATCGCTCACTTTTTGGTCATTAACCCGGAGAATAACATCACCCGGTTCGATCTCCATCTCCGCAGCTATACTATCTTTTAATACCCTGGATACAATCAAACCTTCTGACATTTTTTCCATCCTTTGCTTAATCTAAATATTTTTATTATAGCCTTTAACTCTAACTTCATCCAGACTTGGCTCTTGCCGGTAGCGTGAAATGTTTAAAAGCACTCCGATTTGCAGCATAGTTAAGACAAGGGAAGTACCACCATAAGATATTAATGGTAAAGTGATTCCAGTCACGGGAAAAAGCCCGGTAACAACACAAAGATTCGTAGCCGTTTGGATTGCCAGCAGAGAAGTTAAACCGAACCCTAATAAGCGGCCGAATCTGTCCGGACACTGTCTGGATATGATAAAACCCCTTGCTATAAGAGCAATATAACAAAACAAAACCAAAGAGGTCCCAAACAATCCGAATTCTTCACCGATTATCGCGAAAATAGTATCGGTATAGTTTTCCGGCAAAAAAGTATTCTGGGAACTTCGTCCGATACCGATTCCCAGCAATCCTCCGGTTGCAAAGCAAATCTGTGCATTAACAGACTGGTAACCCCAAGTGGTAGCATATTCCCAGGGATAGATCCAGCCTAGTATTCTATTCCACTGATAAGGAGTGTTTCTAATCAGATAAAAACCGGGAATACCGATTAAGGGGATAGCAGCAAGAAAATAAGCTATGGAAAGTTCTGTCATTAAAAGCATTGCCGCGCAGACCATGAGGATCACTATCGTTGTGCCTAAATCCGGCTGTTTGTACACCAATACTAGTATTGCCCCCATGATCATAAGAAGCAAAAATATGTCTTTAAATTTTTTTACTGGGTAACGATTCAGGAAATAAGCAAAATATAATACCAAAGATATTTTTGCAATTTCCGAAGGTTGAACAGAAACCCCGGCAATATTCAGCCAACGAGTGGAACCCTTGACGGTATAAGCTAAGTCACTGAATTCCACCAATAACAAAAGCACTATACTCAGCAAAATGCTTAAACCGGCAAATCTTTTCCAGAACTTATAAGGAATTAAAACAGCAACAAAGGCACCGATTAACCCCACGCAAGCCCAGCGTAACTGCTTGTAAAACAGAGTATAAGAATTGTCTGTTTCGTTAAAAGAAAATACAGAACTGGCGCTTAAAACCATTATCAACCCTATGGCCAAAAGAATTATGGAGATAAACATTAAAAGAAAATCAGGTTTTTTAGGCTTAATTTTGGGTGCCATTCCGATCCTCCCGCCGGCTGAGATGTTATTTTCCTAAACAGTAAAATGATGAACCTTGAGCTTAATTGGTGTTAGTTTTAGAAAAGAAAAGAAAATAAGAAAAATGTCTCAGAACTGAAATGACTTCTTGCCAACCCTAGCAAGAAGCCATTTAAATTCAGCGAACGGCAGTATCTGCCTTATTCTTCACTGCTTTCATTGCTTTTAGCAATATCGCCTACAGCATCACCAATAGTTACTTCCGGTGTTTGCTCTTGATTGGCCAGTAGCTCTTGATCAATCGCCTTCAAGGAATCAAGTATTAATTCCTTGATACTAAGACTAATCCTTTTCTCTTCTGGTTTACATTCAATTACCTTAGCGGAGATTATTTCCCCTACTTGAACAACATCTTCAACTTTAGCAACCCGACGATCGGAAAGTTGAGAAATATGAACAAGGGCATCTACCCCGTCTTCTAACTGGACAAAAGCCCCAAAAGGCGCTATCCTGACAACTCTACCCTGAACAATAGAATTTAAAGGATATTTCTCGCCAACCCTTGCCCAAGGATCTTCCCGAAGTTGTTTTAAGCCCAAAGAAATCCTACCTTTTTCCCTATCGACACTTAAGACCTGGACTTCTACTTCATCATCAACTTTGACCAAATCAGCGGGATTGTTTACTCTGGAAAATGCCATGTCGGAGACATGCAGCAGACCGTCAATACCGCCTAAATCCACAAAAGCGCCGAAATTAGTCAGGCGACGGACTATCCCTTTAACAACATCCCCTTCTTTAAGGGATTGTAACAATTGTTCTCTTTTGGCAATTTGCTCTTCAGCCAAAATAGCTTTCTGAGACAAAACAAGTTTTTTCTTATTGGGATCAAACTCAATAATCCTTAATCTTAAAGTTTTTCCAATGTATTTATTCAGGTCTTCCACAAAACCCAGTTCAATCTGGGAAGCAGGGATAAAACCTCTCATTCCGAGATCAACTACAAGGCCGCCTTTGACTACCTCGGTCACTTTGCCCTGGATTTCCTCTTTATTTTCAGCTGCTTTGGCGAGACGTTCCTTAGCTTCATACTCGGCAACCCGTTTACGGGAGAGAACTGTATAACCTTCATTGTTTTCAACTTTGGTAACCATTGCCCTTAACGTATCGCCGACTTTAACAACATCATTAATATCCAGGACTTTAGTAGCTGTCAATTCGTCAATTGGTATCACGCCTTCGGATTTCCAGCCGATATCTACAAAAACTTCTTCCTCAGTGATTTTAACTACTGTTCCTTTAACAATAGCGCCTCCATAAATCTTGGGCAACTCATTTTCAAAACTTTCCATGGTTCTCTCTTCATCCTCATTATTAACGGCAGTATTTTCCTCAACCGTTTCCTCTTTTGGTTCAACGACATTTTTCTCTGGTTCAGCTTGAGCAATATCTAAAGCCTCATTAGTTTTTTCCATAATTTCTGACATTTTTTTGTAAACCTCCTCGATAATCCAATCCGGCGTGGAAGCTCCTGCCGTCAAACCGACACTCTTAGCATCCTCAAACCAGATCTCCTGTAATTCATTAGCTGTTTCTATTAAATAAGTTTTTGTTTTTTCAGCACAGATTGCCCACAGTTTACGGGTATTGGAACTACTCCGCCCCCCGACTACAATCATCAGGTCAACATCTTCAGCAAGTTTTGCCGCTGAAGCTTGTCTCTCCTCAGTTGCACTGCAGATTGTATTATGAACTATGAGTTGATCTGTATGTTTTTTTAATTCCTCTGCAATAGCAGAGAAATTGCTTTTCGGTTGGGTTGTCTGGGCCAGAACAGCTATTCTTGGATAATAAGGCAATTCTCTGGCTTCCTCCAGTGTCTCAACAGCTCGGGAATTCTCTCCCGCCCACCCCAAGATGCCAATTACCTCAGGATGACTCCTATCGCCTACTACTACAACATAACTGTCTTTGGCAGCTTCAGCAGCTAATCTTTGAGCCTTCTGGACAAAAGGACAGGTGGCATCGATAATCCCGATATTTCTAGCCTTGGCTTCAGCATAAATTTCGGGAGGTACACCATGAGACCGTATTACCAGCTGTTGGCCATCAGCTAAATCTTGAATCGCACCAATTTGTTTAATTCCTTTGCTAGCTAAATAATCTACAACCTGTTGATTATGAATGAGCGGTCCCAAAGAAGCAGTGTTTCCAGTTTGAGCAGCTTTTTCAGCCATTTCTATAGCTCTCTTGACGCCAAAACAAAACCCTGCTTTTTCCGCTCTTTTAATCCTCAATAATACTGCCCTCCTTATTTATGCTTCTCAAATAATTTCGATGAGAAAGACAAAAATCCTTCTTATTTTTTAATTAGGTTTCTTGCTTCTGCCAAATTACATTTTTCCAACGGTACTCATAATCTCATTAGCCAGCCAAGAACGGGGATTCTCCACGTCCGGCGGGACAGTTAAATTTTGGGCATAGATTGGCTTCCCAATTACTATTCCTATATTTCCCCTTTTTTGTCTAAGTAGTCCTTTGGAACCGTAAATTTTAACCGGTAAAATTGGTGCTTTACTTTTTTCCATGATTAAGACTATGCCGGCCATAGCCTCTTGGATAGCTCCAGACGCCGAACGTGTACCTTCCGGGAAAATTCCTAAAACATTTCCAGCTTTTAGGACTCCCAAAGATTTACGAATTGCACTAATGTCGCCCTGACCCCTTTTTACCGGAAAAGCTCCCAACCAGGTTATAATTGTACCTAATATAGGTATTTTAAAAAGCTCTTCCTTAGCCATAAAAAAAATTTGCCGAGGTAAAGCGCAGCCAACAATAATAGGATCCCACAAGCTGACGTGATTACAGGCAACAATAAGCGGACCTTCAGCAGGGAGATTCTCCAAACCTTTAACTGTAAAACCTTTCGCCTTTAAGAATAGAGTTAATATTTTCTTAGCAAACGAGTAAAATTTCACATTAAGCCTCCCTTGCAATCTCGACTATTTTGGCGGTTACTTCTTCAATCGTCAAGCCGGTTGTATCAATAATAATAGCATCTTTAGCCACTTTAAGCGGGGCATATTCCCTTTGAGAATCTAAGCGATCCCGGCTCTCAATATCAGCTGTGACTTCTTCGAGAGTAGTTTTTTTGCCACTCTGTAAATTTTCCAAATATCTTCTTTTTGCTCTTTCTTCAACCGAAGCAGTAAGAAAAATTTTTACTTTGGCCTCCGGCAAAACATGAGTGCCTATATCTCTTCCGTCAACCACAAAACTGCCTTTTGTTGCCGCCTGCCGCTGCAATTTAACCAGTCGCTTCCGAACACCCGGATATGAAGCAACCAATGAAACTGCCCTACTCACTTCGGCATCACGGATTGCCTCTGTTACATCTTCGCCATTGCAATAGACAGCTTCTTTTTCGCCATGTTCAAAGCTTATTTCAATATTCTCCGCAAGAGTGGTTATTAGCTCTTCGTCTTCCAGAGGAATACCATCACGCAAAGCTTTATAAGCCACTACCCTGTACATAGCTCCCGTGTCCAGATAACTAATGCCCAATCTTTTAGCTACTTCTTTTGCCACAGTACTTTTACCGGCTCCGGCCGGACCGTCTATAGCAATGTGTAAAAAGTTTCCTCTTCTATCCAATAGCCTTTACCTCAATTTTACCCGAATGTTTTGAATCCGTTTAAAATTATAGCAAAAAAATATCCTTATTGACTATATCTAAATCCAAATCCGTAAACTACAACTGTTTTATTATATGCTTCAAAACTGTGCTAAGCTCTTGGTGCTAGTATAGTTTTATGGACAGCTTTTAGTTAACTCTCTATCATAAAAGATACGAGAGGAAGTGTCCGATATGAAACAAAAAAAGAAATATAACGACGATTTTAAGAAGACAATCGTTGAACT
>DUML01000006.1 GCA_012839895.1 Peptococcaceae bacterium
AATAAGTCCTATATTGGAGATTTCAGGTTCATTAATTGTTCCTTCATATCTGGCAGATAATTCGGCTACTTTCGCCTCTATTTCTTTCCGGCTAAAACCGTTATGCCTGGAAAAAGACATTACCGTGTATATCCTCTCATCTTCCTCCACCAAACACTCCTCCTGCATCTTCCAGCCTTCGGCCAGTAATTCTCTTCTTACCCGGTGCTCAGCACCCTGTGGCTGAAGGATAAGGGCTGACACTTCCTGCGTCACCAATGGATTACTGTTAAGGATCTCTAAGATTGTTACACCGCCCATCCCCGCTATAGTTAAAGTATCAACTTCGCCGGGTTCTAAAGGAGCCAGGCCGTTGCCCAAGCGCACTTCAATTTTGTTGTCTAAGCCATAGTCTTTTACGGTCTGACAGGCGGCAGTGTAAGGGCCCTGATGGATATCTACCCCAATGGCTTTAGCTATTATACCTTTTTGTACCAGGTAGACCGGCAAATAAGCATGATCTGTGCCTATATCCGCTAACCTGGCTCCCGGCGGCACATAGGATGCTATGGTATGTAAACGTGGGCCAAGTTTTATAGTTTCAGAATTTTGTTTCGTATCTTTTATATTAATATCTTTCATATGAATACCTTTCGTATCACTATCTTTCATATCTTTTTGTATCTGTCCCATATGCATAAAACTCTGGCTTTGCTGCCAGAGTTCTTGTTTCGTTCCAATCCAGTCTGCTGTTCTTTTAATATTTGCTGCTCTTTATATCTAATGGTTATTAGAACCATGGATATCAAATTGGTGGGCCCACCTGGGATCGAACCAGGGACCAACCGGTTATGAGCCGGCCGCTCTACCGCTGAGCTATAGGCCCAAGTAAATGGCTCCCCGAGCTGGATTCGAACCAGCAACCTACCGGTTAACAGCCGGTTGCTCTACCGTTGAGCTATCGAGGAACGCCTGCGACGTTTATTATACGGAATTATTTCGGCATGGTCAAGCATTTTTTTATAAAAACTTGAGCAATTCAAACTTGAAAAATTCAAGTGCCAACTTATGAACGGCTTAAGAGCATTTTGTATAGGGTTTCCGGTATAATAAAACAAAAAGTAGCGAAGCAGGAGAAGTTACGCTGCGAAATAAATTACTAAAAATACAATTCAAAAATTTACCCCAATAATAGATAAGTTAGTGCTTGAGAGAAGAAACATTTATGTTTTTAATAGTGACATTTCCCAAACTTAAACTATTATCACAACACTTATTGCCACTATTTTTACTATTCTGTTTCGCTACAAAGTTTATTCTAACAGCTCATTAGAAATATTTCAATATTAAGTTGTTACCAATTTTAAATTTAATCCAAATAATCCTTGAGCTTTTTACTGCGGCTAGGATGGCGAAGTTTTCTTAATGCTTTGGCTTCAATCTGCCTAATTCTTTCTCTGGTTACCCCGAATTCCTGGCCTACTTCTTCCAGTGTTCTGGTTCGGCCGTCATCTAAGCCAAAACGCAATCTTAAAACTTTTTCTTCCCTGGGAGTAAGTGTTTCTAACACTTCTTCCAATTGTTCTTTAAGTAGAATAAAAGAAGCAGCTTCAGAGGGTGCGGGAGCATCCTCATCAGGTATAAAGTCTCCTAGATGAGAATCTTCTTCTTCCCCAATGGGTGTTTCCAGAGAAACGGGTTCCTGGGCAATTTTCAAAATTTCTCTAACCCGTTCTTCCGGGATCTCCATTACTTTGGCTGTCTCTTCCGGCGTCGGATCCCGGCCTAATTCCTGTAAGAGCTGTCTGTTGACCCTAATAAGCTTATTAATGGTCTCTACCATATGCACAGGGATACGGATAGTTCTGGCTTGGTCAGCAATAGCCCTGGTAATGGCCTGTCTAATCCACCAGGTGGCATAAGTACTAAATTTAAATCCTTTACGATAATCGAATTTTTCCACAGCTTTAATTAAACCTAAATTGCCTTCCTGGATGAGATCAAGGAAAAGCATTCCCCGGCCAACATAACGTTTGGCGATACTGACAACCAGACGGAGGTTAGCCTCAGCCAGCCGGCGTTTAGCCTCTTCATCTCCGGCTTCCATTCTTAAAGCTAATTCTATCTCTTCTTCAGCAGTTAAGAGAGGGACCCTGCCAATCTCTTTAAGATACATCCGGACAGGATCATCAATGCCTACTCCTTCAGGGATAGAGAGGTCAATATCGGTTTCATTGGCAATTTCCTCGGCCAATTCCTTAGTTTCTTTATCTATTTCAACATCGACATTATCGTCGACTACTTCAATACCCATACCGCTGATTTGCTCATAGAGTTCCTCGATTTGCTCCTCTGAAAGGTCAATTTTTTGTAAAGCATTGGCTATCTCATCATAGGTAAGATTGCCTTTGGTTTTTCCCAGTTCAATCAGGTTGGTGACATTTTTTTTCTGCTCATCAACCATCATGGTATTTCCCCCTTTCAGCGGGTAATTGGCAACTAAATCACCAGTATTATTTTTCGCCACGTTTCAACCGCTCTCCTATCTCCTGGAGCACAGCCAGAGCCCCAGCCATATCTCCGGATTTTTCTAATCTTATCATCTTGGCCTGCAAATCTTCGATTGTCTCCCTATTTTGGGTATTTTTAATCGCTTCAATGCAGTCCATTAATATTGTCTCGGCTTTTTCAGTATTAATCTCCAGTTGGTATATTTCAGCAAGCCGCTTTTGAATTTGCTCATACCAGGAATCTTCAACATCTGGACAGTTCAGACTATTCTCAGGATAATTCTCAAAAATATATTTATGTTCCTTTAGCCTCCAAAATTCTTCCTCCAGATTCGCCCGTACCTTGGCTTTTAAGGAGGGATCCTCTAGAACAAGTCTTAAAATTATTTGTTCTGCTCGAAATACCCCTAAAGGAACATAGGAATCCCTAAGATAGTCAAACGTCATCCCTCTAATAGTATTTCTTTTTTTTACAGAAATATCCTGTTTTTGTGAAAAATTTTCTGGCTCCCGTTTGTTTTCTTGCGAATCCTTAGTAAAACTAGCAATTTCGTGTTGAACTGCTTCTAAAGTCAGCCCAAGCTCGAGGCTTAGGTATCTCTCATATCCTTCTCTTTCAACAGCGCTGGCTATTTTGAGGATATCCGGAGCCAGTTTCCTGACCAGCTCAGCCTTATCCGGGATAGTCTTCGGAGGACTCTTGGCAGCTAAAGTCTTATATTTATATTCAATAAAAGTAACCGATTTATCCAACTGCTGCCGGAATTCTTCCGGAGTATGCTTTTTTAAAAACTCATCCGGGTCTTTGGCACTCCCAAGCTGCAATACTTTAACTTGGAAACCCTCTTCCAGCAGTATTTCTCCGGCCCTGATAGTTGCCTGTACTCCGGCTGCATCGGTATCATAACCGATAATAACCTTCTGGCAATACCTTTTTATTACTCTGGCCTGATCCCTGGTAAGAGCTGTTCCCAAGGAAGCAACTACATTGGTAAAACCTGCCTGATAGACTGCTATAGTGTCCATATACCCTTCTAAGAGCAGTGCATACCCGGCTTCTCTCATTCCCCGATAGGCATAGTGCAGGCCGTAAAGGTTACTTCCTTTATGAAAAAAAGCAGTTTCCGGGGAATTAAGATACTTGGGCAAGGAATCATCAAGTACCCTCCCGCCGAAAGCAATCGGCGAACTATGCAAATCAAGAATGGTAAATATAATTCTGCCCCGAAAGCGGTCATAATAACTTTTACTGCCGTCTTGTTGGTTTACTTTTTGGACCACAAGGCCAAATTTTACTAATTCCTCTAAAGTTACTCCTTTCCTGGTCATTTCGGCCAGCAAACCATCCCATTTATCCGGAGCATAGCCCAGCCTAAAAAGTTCAATTGTTTCCCTGCTGACATTTCTCTTTTTAAGGTATTCCAGGCCTGTTCTCCCTTCGGGGCTGTTTAATAACGCGTTAGTAAAATAAGCGGCTGCCCACTCGTGAATTTCCCTAAAACGTTTGCGTTCTTGCTCTTTCTTTCTTTCCAGGGGGGAAAGTTCCCGCTCCGGTAAGGCAATGCCGGTCCTTGCAGCTACAGCCTTTACGGCTTCCAGAAAAGTCAAGTTTTGGATTTTCATCAAGAAGGAGAAAACATTGCCACCGGTTTGACAACCAAAACAGTAGAACATCTGCTTATCCGGGTTAACATTGAAACTGGGCGTCTTTTCAGAATGAAACGGACAAAGCCCCAGATAGTTTTTGCCCGAACGTTTTAAGACCACATGTTCTGAAATAATTTCCACAATATCTGCTTGTCGGCGTACTTCTTCGATCAAATCTTCCGGAATCCTGTTGCCCATAATTAGCACGCCCTTTATTGTTTTACATGTCTTTATCTTTTTCGCTATAATTTTTAAATTTCCTTCTTTAGGAGTGTTAATTTAGCAAGATTTTTGATAAAATTATATTTTGAGCAACTTTTTCCAACATCACAAATAATCTATGTGTTTATTCCCTGGGAATAAAAAAATGCTTAAACGTCCTGATAGCGTAGTTATCCGTTAAGCCTGCTATATAATCGGTTATTGCCAGCTGTAGGTCCCCTTGAGCCCATTCCAAAAACTCCGGAGGTAGAATCTCTGGGTGCTGTTGGTAATAGTTAAAGAGAATTTCCAAGATAAGCCTCCCTTTATTGCGTTCTTCGGTTAAAGCTTCACTTAAATAGACTCTCTCAAACATAAAAGAGCGGAATTCCTGCATAGCAGCAGCAACTTCCGGGGAAAGGCAGATTTTTTCCTTTCCTTCGGAAGCAGTAATCATATCAGTTACCATAGTTGTAATCATCTCACTGGTAGTGCTGCCTATAACCTCCCTGACAACCTTCGGGAGGTCAGCGGTTTTTAATAAGCCGGCTCTCAAGGCATCATCAAAATCGTGACAAAGGTAAGCTATCCTATCTCCGGTTTTGACAACCTGGCCTTCCAATGTTTTCGGAACCCCGGGGCCGGTATGGTTAAGAATCCCGTCCAGAACTTCCTCGGTAAGGTTTAAACCCTTGCCATTGCCGGTTAAAACCGTCAGAATCCGAATGGACTGTTCGTTATGCTCAAAATGCCCAACAATAGAAGCCAGAACCTCCTCTCCCACATGCCCAAAGGGCGTATGACCCACATCATGGCCCAAGGAGATAGCCTCTATCAAATCCTCGTTCAGCCTTAACCCCCGGCCGATAGTCCGGCAGATCTGCGCAACTTCCAGACTATGAGTCATTCTCGTCCGAAAATGATCTCCCGTGGGAGCGATATAGACCTGGGTTTTGTGTTTCAAACGCCGGAAAGGTTTACTGTGCAATATCCTGTCCCGGTCTCTTTGAAACTTGGTACGGATACCGCACTCCTCTTCTTCTCTAGCTCTGCGAGCTTCGGCGCTTTTCGCAGCCAGGGGGGAAAGCCTTAAATATTCTTCTTCTTCCGAACGTTGTCTGATTAACTGAGGCATTAGAATTCCTTCTTTTATTAAATAACATTAAATTTAAACACCGTTACTCAATATATTCCAGTATCCAGTGATAATTAATCTCGCTTTAAAAGGAAAATCCCTTCGGGTATTTTAAGATAATCGGAGGGTTTTGCTTGTTTGGATATGAAATCCGCCTTAAGCAGGCGGATATTTTTTATGTTAGCTATAATATTCAACACAGATGATAATAATCCTTTTTTTCAAGCTTTAAATTATAACATAAGCTTTGAACCTTTTCCAGTATTTTTAATGCCGTTAGTGCCTTTGTTCCACAGTGCTAAGGAAACCGTTCCAATCATATTCTTTTACCAGAAATAAATACGAGAAGGAGTGGCAATCAGTTGCTAAAGGTTAAAGTTCGGCTTTTGCCTATTGCTAAAAATATAAATTTGCCCACTGTTTTGAAAACAGCTCTGCTTCCCGGTGATTACGGCGAAAGATTATTTATTGCCACACAAGTAGGAGAGATCTTTTACATCGGGAACGAGGGCTTAAGGGTTTTTCTAGATCTACGCCCGCGGGTTTTAAAATTAGGTATTGCCGGTCGGGGATATGATGAGCGGGGACTTTTAGGGCTGGCCTTTCATCCTGAATTTTATCATAACGGCCTATTTTATCTTCATTATTCCGTAGCAGGAACACAGGGCCCAGGCGCTCTTCCTAAATCTTTTAAACCTAACCCCTGTGATCCTAAGACCTTAAACTTAAAATGGACTAATCGAGAAGTTAACTTTGACCATATTGACACCGTTGAAGAATGGATTCTCCTTCCAAATGGCCAACCCCAAAAACGGCGAACCTTACTTAATTTAAGAAGACCATTCTATAATCATAATGGCGTCAATACCTTAACCTTTTCACCGGAAACCGGAAATCTTATTTTGATAACCGGAGATGGCGGCTCAGGTTATGACCCCTTTAATTTAAGCCAAGATGATCTAGAGATTGCCGGGAAAATTATTGAGATTAATGTCTTTAAGCAGACCTTTATCCCTAATCCGCCTGCAGTTACACGTTTTGACGAACTTCCCAGACCGATACAAGAAACGCTGACGGTAATTGCCAAAGGAGTACGGAATATGTCCGGTATATCCTTCCAGAAGTATTTTGATCAATATATAAAATATGTCGGCAATGTGGGCCAGGATTTGGTAGAATCAATCTACTCTTTCGTTCATTACCAGCCCATACCGGTTACCCAGCTTACGGAAGCCTCGGCAAGTAACACTGAACTTCACCAAGAAGGATTTATTAACTTCGGCTGGCGAGGGTGGGAAGGCGCCTTCCCTACCTTGATTTCAAGGAATTGCCCTGGAAACCCGAGGACAGACGAAAAAATAATTGCTTTTTATAATGAAGCAGTTAAAACTTCCGCCCAGCGTCTTCAACCTCTCACCTGCTATTTTCATCACGACTCACGGCCTAATAAGTTTGCAGGAACTGCCCTGACAGGAGTCCAGCCCTATATGGGGAGTACTATCCCTAATCTGACGGGATGTATTGTATTCTCTGATCTGGCTAACAAATCCCAACCCCCGAACAGGCCGGCCAGAGGAGTTTTAGCCTATACCAGGGTTAAGACGGATTGTAACCTCAGTGATTTTAACATTATTGAAACCGATGACAATTTTGGGCCGCAGCCGGCTTATTATGTCAGCCTGGGTACGAACTTGGATCAAACCAGACTATTTTTAGGAGTTTTTAGTTCGACGAAAGTAACTGATTTTAACCGAGGAAGTGTTTGGGAAATTGTTCCCTGAGGAGTTTACCTAAGTAATGCAAAAAATAATTTTTAATATTAAAGAATGAACTCTGCACTGATAAATTAAGTTGGTTTAATGTGCAACAGTCCATATTTATTTTAGAAGAGCTCTATGGTAAACCTTCTTGCCTTTGCGTATTTTGACACCTTTTTGCAATTGCTCTGAAGTAATCACCGCATCAATGGACTCCACTTTAAGGTCATTAGCGGCTACTCCGCCCTGTTGAATTAAACGCCTTGCTTCGTTTTTAGAAGGTGCTAAACCGCAAGCCAACATTAAATCCACTATACCAATAACCCCATTGTTTAATTGTTCGGGACTAATTTCAGTGGTAGGCATGGAGGAATCGTCCGTGCCGTCCGCAAACAAGGCACGGGCGGCGGCCTGGGCCTTCCGGGCTTCTTCTTCACCGTGAACCATCTTAGTCAATTCATAGGCTAAAATTTCCTTGGCTGTGTTAAGCTGGCTTCCTTCCCACTTAGCCATTTCTTCAATCTCAGTAAGCGGTAAAAACGTAAGCATTCGAATACACTTCAGAACATCAACATCATGCACATTTCGCCAATACTGATAAAAGTCAAAGGGCGACGTTTTGTTAGGGTCAAGCCAGACGGCGCCACTTGCCGTTTTACCCATTTTCTTCCCTTCGGAGTTCAGGAGCAAGGGAATGGTCATGCCATAGGCGTCTTTACCCAGCTTGCGACGTATGAGCTCGGTACCACCCAGGATATTTGACCATTGGTCATCGCCGCCAAACTGCATATTGCAGCCATAATGCTGATATAAATAGTAGAAGTCGTAGGATTGCATAATCATATAGTTAAATTCCAGGAAAGACAGGCCTCTTTCCATTCTTTGTTTGTAACATTCGGCACGCAACATATTATTAACGGAAAAATGAGGGCCTACCTCCCGCAGCATATCCACATAATTCAGTTTTAACAGCCAGTCGGCATTGTTAACCATAATGGCTTTATCCTCACCGAACTCAATGAATCTTGCCATCTGTTTTTTAAAACACTCACTATTATACCGGATAGTTTCCGGTGTCATCATTGTGCGTAGGTCGGTACGGCCGGAAGGGTCACCAATATAGGCGGTTCCGCCCCCTATTAAAACAACTGGTTTGTTGCCTGCCATTTGCAAGCGTTTCATTAGGCAAAGTGCCATAAAATGGCCGACATGGAGGGAATCGGCAGTTGGATCAAATCCAATATAAAATGTGGCTTTACCGTTATTGACAAGTTCCTTAATTGCTTCCTCGTCAGTCACTTGAGCAATTAAGCCGCGAGCTACCAGCTCTTCATAAATTCCCATGGTATTATCTCACCTCTAAGTAATATTATAAGACTTAAAATTATTAAACCCCCTGTTCCCAAGCGGACAGAGGGCAGAAACTGCGGTACCACCTCTATTCGGCAATTCCTCACGGAATTGCCCTCAGCAAGTGCAAAGCACTTTTACGCGCTAACGGGCGTTCCCGGCAAACCCTACTCTAAGTTCAGGCTGCAGCTCCGGGATGTATTCGAACCAGGGTGTCTGCAGCCTCGCACCGCCCGGCTGCTCTCTAAGGAGACGCCTCCCTGACCTACTTCTTCCCTTCCTTGCTTTTGCATAAGTTCAATTAATTAAATTCTAATTTACAATACTTTAAAAGTAAAGTCAAAAGATCCCAAGTTTTGAACAGCTATCACGGTATTTACAGTAATCCCGGGCCATATTTTGAATATAAAAAAATAGCCGCCTGCCATGTTGCTTAAAGTTTGGAGTTGAATTCCGGGAAACTGATGCGAAATATTGTCCCTTTGCCCAGCTCGCTTTCGGCATCGATTTTTCCGTCTTGTAACTGGACTAGCTTTTTCACGATTACCAAACCCAATCCTGTTCCTTTTTCCTCCATATTTATGCCCCGTTGGTTCGCTGCACGATAAAACCTGTCCCAAATATGGGGAATTTCATTCGGCGGTATACCCACTCCGCTGTCCTCTACGGTCAAAAGGACTTCGCCCTGCCGAGAGTCAATACCGACTTTAATGAACCCATTCTCTGTTGCTCTGATAGCATTTTTTAATAAATTTCTTAGAATCTGTTCCATCCTGTCCCAGTCTCCCAGTACAACAGCACTCTCAACCTTCTTCTCAACCCTGATGGTGTTATTCTTACTCTCAGCCAACCCCTCCATGGACATGACTACGCCTTGGGCTAATGCCACCAAATCAAGGGGCAATTTTTCCACATTGACAGCGCCGCTTTCCAAGCGGCTCAGTGCCAGGATGTCATCTACCAGTCTGGCAATATGCAGGGTTTGAGTGTAAATCATATCTAAATACTTGCGTCGAAGGGTTTCATCTTCCACCATTCCATCCCGGATAGCCTCAGTAAAACCCTGCACAGCGGTAAGAGGAGTCCGGAATTCATGGGATATCTCTGCAAATAACCTTGCTTTTTCTCTCTCCATTCTATCACTCTCAGCCCGGATCGCTTCCAATCTTAACGCCAGCTTATTAACCTGACCGGCCAGGACGTTAATTTCGTCCAAGACCTGTTCTTCATCGTTAAGAACATAACTTCCCCTCCTAACTTCCGCAATACTGGTCGCCAGTCGAGAAATCGGTCTGGAAATATGCATAGCCAAATTTACCGAAAGGGTAATGATAATTAATAATACTATCGTGCCTCCAATCAGCAAAAACAAATTCATTTTGTTTAAAATCAGTTCCAAGCTGGTAGTTTTAGTTTCCAGTAGAATACCATTATTAACAGAATCTTCGGGGTTCTCAGTGTCCCCCATAGGTATGGCAGCAATTAAGATCATCTGGCCTGTTTCACTATCGGAGGTTCTGGTAACCTGCGTTTCTCTGCTGGCAAGTGTTTCCAGGAATTTGGCGTCTACCTTGCTGCCGGGTACCACTTCCTGCTCGGCTGAAGTACTTAATATTGTTCCTTGACGGTCAAAAACAGTAATTCGAACATCAAAGCTATCGGCTAAAAATCTTAATAAATCCTGCTTAGCTACAGGCTGGTCACTGTCTGACTTTTCCCATGACAGGTTATTATCCTTGGTTAAAACAAAGTTAACCCTTTTGGCTTTACGCAACAAATCCTGCTGTACTTGATCATAGATAATCTGCTTTACAGCAAGATTCGAAATAAAACTCAGCACAATAAAAGCAAAAGTAAAAACAATCACATTTGTAAAAAGTATCCGCGTGTAGATATTTTTATTAAATTGTGCCAGCAAAATATGTTTAATGTTTTTCAGAAACCTTTGTATGACACGCTTGGCTGTTAAAAACTTCTTCTCAGTCTGTTTCACATTACCCGCCATGCTTTCCTCACTCCTCCTTTATCGGAGGCGTAAACTGGTACCCAACACCCCAAACGGTTGTTAAATATTCATGGGGTAAATGTTGCAACTTCCCTCTCAGCCGGCGAATATGAACGTCTACTGTACGCTGATCTCCAAAATAATCATATCCCCAGACGGCTGCCAATAAATCTTCCCGAGAAAAAACCCGACGAGGGTTTTGAGCCAAATGATAGAGTAAATCAAATTCCCGAGGAGTCAATTCAATTGGTGTTTCCTTAACAATAACCCGCCTAATATCAGCATCAATCTCCAATCCGGGGTATTTCAATTTCCTGACTCTAATCAGATCAGCCGGTTGAGCACGACGCTGTACTGCTTTAATTCTGGCAACAAGTTCCCTTGGACTGAAAGGCTTAGAGACATAATCATCTGCGCCCATCTCCAATCCCAAAACACGATCGGCTTCCTCTCCCTTTGCAGTAAGCATAATAATGGGAACCATACGGATGGCTCTTAAGTTTTGACAGAGTGTAAGCCCATCAACGCCGGGAAGCATAATATCCAGTATTACCACATCCGGGTTCTCCCTGTCAAAAGCTGCAAGTGCCAAATCACCATCGTTTACCCCAATTACTTCAAATCCTTCCCTCTCGCCATATAATTTGATTAATTCCAGAACATTTTGGTCGTCGTCAACTATCAAAACCTTACCTAAATAAGGCAATATTTTCCCTCCTTAGCTTAACTCCGGCCAAACCCCGTAATCTTTTAGTTGTGCCCAATTATATCTGGCTGTTTGTTTGATTGTCAAACGAATTTCCGCTATCTTTCCAATACTGAGATAATTTCCCTGCATCATATCTGTATCATATCTTTTTTAAGCTTTTCTCCATAATATTTTTTAGTAGTCTTAAATTATTTTAATTCTTTTGCTTAAAGAAGAAGATGCCCGGCTATAGAAATCCACTTCCCGTGCCGGGCTTATGCAGGTAATTGGGCTTGTCCACTTATCACTTGATTCTTACCGCTTGGCTCTTTTCGATTAGGTTCTTATTGGCTAGTTTATAAACACCATTTCAAATCTGTTTAACAATTGTTCATAAAGGTTTAATAATTTGTTATAGGAATTGAGAAGCTTTGTATAGATTTTAATCTTTAGACTATCTTGGTCGACTTCTTCATCTACCGGAGTTTCATCGTCTATCGGAGTCTCTTCATCTACAGGTGTTTCGACGTCCACCGGAGTTTCTTCATCTACAGGTGTTTCTTCATCTACCGGAGTTTCTTCATCTACCGGAGTCTCTTCATCTACCGGAGTCTCTTCATCTACCGGAGTTTCTTCATCTACCGGAGTCTCTTCATCTACCGGAGTCTCTTCATCTACCGGAGTCTCTTCATCTACGGGAGTCTCTTCATCCACAGGAGTTTCTTCGTCAACTGGTGTCTCTTCATCTGCAGGTGTTTCGTCGTTTACCGGAGTCTCTTCGTTTATTGGAGTCTCTTCATCTATTGGAGCCTCTTCATTTATCGGACACGTTGGATGACTAAATCCTAGCTTATGAAAGTTAACCCGGTAAAACTTGGGATTTGACTTCGGCCAAATTTTGATAAACTTTTCCCCATCTGCCTTAAACATACTTTTTACCGCTGCATTTTTTTTGTAGCCAAAATCGCAGAAATGGGATGAGTGTTGCTTAATTTCCTTTTGGTCTACAACCCCGATGGAATTGCCTAGTTGTGGTTGCAGTTCAGCCGCACTGACAGGCATTACGGCACCTACGGTCATAAAGGACGTAACCATGAGCCCCATGACAATTCTAGCAATTTTACTCCTCAAATTTTTCATAATTCTTCCTCCTCGTTCTTGGTCAATTTTTTGGCATCTGCATCTAGCTTTGCTCTTTTTTTGGCGGGCATTATTGTTTTTTTAATACTTTTGACTTTGCCGTATAGGCATCACCTCCTTTAAAGTATTAGGTCCCGAGCCGGCATACTCTACTTGATACGGATGCTTGTCACATTTTTGCTTTCTTCTTGGTACTCCACATTAACTTCGGAACCAATCATGTCAGCTAATTGGGCATCAGAAGATTGAGAGTCATCAAATAGGATCTTACTTTCCTCGGTGGCTTTGAGCACCAGTTCATTACCGTCTTGAGTAGTGATGGTTATTGTACCGGCTTCAGCATCAACTGCCTTTAAGGTGCCGTCAGTGGTGACAACTGCCGGGGATTGAGCCTCATTCTGTTCGACATCTTTATTTTCTGCTTCTTGTCCTGAACCGCCCTCGGGCTCCCCTTTTTCCACAACCCCCGAATTTCCACCATTTTGGGTATCCCCCTCAGTGGTTCCGCAACCGGCTAATAATGCCAAACTCAACATAAATACCGCTAAGACTGTTAAAAATTTTTTAACATTTATCATCCTTCTATCTCCTTTCCCTACCATGATCTGATCCAAAACATAAACTTATAAGGGATCCTGGCATTACTTTTTTAAAAACTCTCTGCCTTTTGTTTAACTCCTCCTTTCACGGTCATTATAGGCAAGAGATATTAACTGGCTTTTATGGGATTTTAAAAATGTATTTCCAAAATGTTAACAAGTGTTAACAAATGTTCTAAGAAATAAAAAAGAGGCCTTGCCAAATGAAAGATTTGCTAAGCAAGAGCCCCTTTGATTTTTTTGACTATAACACTTATGAAAGCGAATGAAAAAGCCCTCTAATCGTTAGTATTGAACAATTTAGAGGGCTTCATGTTTTTTTCAATTGGACCTCTTTGCCAAAAGGCCATAAGACAAGGGAAATCTTAAAACTTTGTTGCTCAGAAACCCAAATTATTTTGCTGGGACAAAGCTTGTAGCCCGGCTTCCATCACCGGATCTTTATGAGCCAAGACCTCTTCGATAGTCGATGTTACACTTATATCAGGCTTAACCCCGCTGTTGGGTGATAGCCCTTCCACCTGAACCTTAAATACCTGGGTCGAATTATGGAGGCGCAAGCGAGTATTTTTCAGAACCATATCCCTGGCACCGTCCGTGCATACATAAGTGCCGCCGGTTTCACCTCCGACAAGGGTTCCCAAACTATGATACCGGATTAAAGCACAGAGATGGGCTGCGGTAGAAAAAACCGCCCCGTCAGTCAATACTGCGACTTTTCCGTTAAAATTTGGCTCTTGGGGAACAACAGGCTTCAAAAAACCCAGCAGGTGATAGATTAAGGGGTAATCACCGGCAAAATAAGGAAGTTCTTCGGAAGTTAGATATGCTAACAAATTCTTGGCCATAAAGGAATCTCCGCCATAATTTCCTCTCAGGTCTATCACTAATTTGCCAATATTTCTCGTCCGTAGTTCCGTAAAAAATTCCCGCAGGAAAGGTTCAAATTTGTTATCCTTTTCATTTCTAAAGATACGAATTGTAAGTACGGCATAATCATCATAGATTTTACCCTGGTAGTAATCTCCGCTTTGAAAATTTGTGAAATGAAGATCCCAGGCAGTAGTGTTAAACTCTTGGCGATACTTAGCCTCTAAATCGGCAGTTTTTAATTGCCCATCCTTATTCACCAAAACCACCTGAAAATTCTCCGAATTATCGACGAAATCATAGTATCTGCTGTTAAAATGGTTGCCGATTATATAGCGGCGTTTCGTCTCATAGCTTCCGTCCCCGCTGATATTTTGCATAAGGAGGGCAATAATTTCCTCACCGCTTTTGCCATTAATGGATCGAATCCTGTCCCCGGCTTTAATATCTTTAGCCGGCTCATCTTCCAAGACATAGAGTTCATCGCCGAGCAAGGTAACCTTCAGCGGGAAAAATTTTGCCGTTTGTTCTCTGTTGGCTAAGAGCGCCTCAGATATAGACAAATTGGTATGCCCACAGTTGACCGCGGCCACGATAGGACTTAGCAAACGGTAAAATTCCTCTTCGGTCAAGCCATCTTCCAACTGTTCATAAGTCTTACTGAAAAGTGCCTGCAGTTTGGCCCTATCGGCAAAATACAGAGGATTCTTTTGCATAATATTTTTTTCTAATTGCTTAAGATCTTCGGCAAGTTCTTGTTTCGTATAAGTTTTATGGTTAATATCTCCAATATAAATAGCTTTGTCCCTAACAATAGCTTTTCCGAAAACACTTAAGCTGAATAATAGCGCCCCAAACAACACCAAGACAACTACCCCGGTAATTCTAATTCCTCGGTTTTTGAATCGCTTGGCCATGCTAATGCCTCCCGTTCCCTAGACCCGTTCCCTAGACTAAAACTTATGCTCATATCACAGTTCCTGCCGCTCGAGGCGAATAGCCCCTTTGGCATCATACCCAACGATTTTAAGACTGTACTTCCCCCGGGAAGCGGCGATCTTAAAAGAGCCTTTGCCGCTTTGCTCGGCGATGTTGATTATCCGGCCTTCAGGCGTGACTAGTACAACTTTGAATTTGCCGCTCGTCACCTGAGAATCATAGTCCACGGCAATTTCACCCGGTTCCTCATTTTCCCAAACCCAAATGGTCTGCACCCCATAAAACCGACTATAATCAAGAGCGAGAGAGTTCCGGCCGATTTCACCTATTCTGTGGTAAAAAGAGTAACTGTCTCCATCCCGGGCAATTCGTTGAGCGTCATCATAAATAGTCTCTTTGCCCACCCCGATACTGCATCCGACCAGAACAAGTGCGCAAAGGATTAAACTTGTTAACAGGGTTAAACTTGTTAATGAGAAGACATTCTTTAAGAAATTGTTTCGCCTTTCCTTGCCAATACCCATTGTCCTACCAATACCCATAGTCCTACCCCTCTTCCTGCGAATATTCTTTGCAGCCTAACGTACCCATCGAAAATTTACTATATTTTGTCTCCAATGAAAATTAACTGTCTTGTTGCCATTTTGTTAGTTGTCACATCAATAGTCACACCAGAAACGGAATAAACATTTTCGTTGTCCTCATATACTCCCGGTACTCTTCTCCAAATTCTTTAAGCATATCTTCCTCTTCCCGTTTGGCCAGACGTACATACATGGCCACAATTACGGGATAAAGGATGAGTAGCGGTAACGTTGCCCATTCTATGAGCATCCCGAGAGATAAAAGTAAAAGGCCGGTATACTGGGGATGACGAATATATTTATAAACCCCGGATTTTACCACAGTGCCTGTGCCTTTTTCTTTGGACCAATATTTTTTGTAAATATTGTACCAACCGTTTAAAATCAGGAAGAGGGCGAGAACTGCGCAGGCAATATTAATATACATGCCCCCCAAACCGATTTTGGAAACCAAAGTATGCCCCCAAAGAATACCTTCCGGAAGATTTTTTCCTATAATCCAAGAAATGATATACATACTAAAGGGAATGCCATGCATCTCAATAGCAAAAGCTATAACAAAGGCCAAATAAGTACCTGCTGGTTTTTTATCCATCTTTTTATAAAAAGGAATAAATAATAGCACTCCGCTATAGAGAATTGTAAAGAGCAGCACCCCAAACCAATTGTAAAAATGGCTTTCCAATGTTTCCATAGTTAAAACCTCCTTTATTTTCGGTACGGTTAACTACTGTACTCCATATAAAAACAGCCCTATTCCGTACCCTTGTTCATAGAATAGCAAGGGTTTCTTAAATAGGGCTGCTGCCAATCTTAAATTTATCTTAAATATTAAGTATTAAGATAAAGTACTAAGATTAAGTATTAAGCAGCTTGGGGAGCCGGATAGTAAACTCACACCCGCGGTTGCGGTCTGTTTTCAAGTTTATATTTCCGCCGTGAGCGGTAATGATTTTCTCAACAATGGCCAGACCTAATCCCGTGCCCCCTGTCTGAGAGTTCCTGGCCTTATCCGCCCTGACAAAAGGTTTAAAGATATCCTTAGCGATTTCCGCAGGTATGCCAATCCCATCATCTTTAAAATTAAGGATTATTTGTTCATCTTGTTCTTCTAAACTTATCATGATCCTTGTTCCTTCAGGATTATACTGCACAGTATTGGCTACCAAGTTGGAGAATACTCTGGTCATCTGCTCCGGATCAAGCATTACCAAAATCTCTTTTTCCGGGATATCAAATTCATAGCTGAAACCGGCCTGATCAAAGATGGGAATAGCTTTGCCTATTTCTTCTCGCACATATTCGCAGATATCAACTCTGGTTTTATTGAGCACATATTCTGAGCTTTCCATCTTGGACAGCTCAAATAGACCTGTAATCAGCTTGTTAGCCCGCACCCCGTTGTCATAGATAATTTTGAAGTAATCATCTCGTTCATCTTTGCTTAAATCAGGTTTACTTAAGCCCAATTCCGCATAGCCCACAATACTGGCCAGGGGATTTTTCAGGTCGTGAGAAATGTCCAGCACTAGGCGTTTACGGTTCTCCTCAGACTGTTTACGCAGAGCTATTTCCCGTTCGATTTGCCCCGCCATGGCGTTAAATGTATCCTGCAATTCGGCAAATTCGTTTTTCAAATTTAAATCGACTCTGGACGAGTAGTCTCCTTCTTTTAAGCGCCTGGCACTGTTGCAAAGTTCTCTTAAAGGATTAACGATAGCGATAGAAGTAATCTTGGAATAGATAACAGTGCTGATTGCCAGCATCAGTAAATAGAACAAAATAAGGGCTACAATCACACCCACGACTTTTTGTTTATCCACTGATTCATAATCTTTATTATAGACAATGGCAAAATCAATTCTTAGAGAAGTGGGAAAGGTCACAACCAACAAGA
>DUML01000057.1 GCA_012839895.1 Peptococcaceae bacterium
CTTGTCATCCTGAGTCCCCCTTGTCATCCTGAGTCCCCCTTGTCATCCTGAGTCCCCCTTGTCATCCTGAGGGCGAAGCCCGAAGGATCTTGCGCAGCGAAGGAACTTTAAACCCATTTGCCATTCAGAGCGAAGGATTTTTCCCAAATATATAAACAAAGAGAATAAAGAACCTATTCCCAAGGCTTGAGAATAGGCTCTTTGTTTTTTTACGTTTTCGGAATATACTATCTTCCGAAATATACAATAGAAAATACATTGACAAAACAAATTCCTTACAATATATTAAAACGGAAGATGTTTTGAAATTCAAAGTGTTGATTGAAGTGGTGAGTAATGGAAAAATTATACGGGACTCTTAATGAGTTGCTGGTAAAACTATTTAATGACATCCTGCAAATAGAAGAACAATCCCTGAAAAATGATAAATTTAACGACCTTTCCATTACAGAAATTCATGTCATCGAAGCCATCGGCTTAAATGCAGAGCGTAACATGTCTTCTGTCGCCCGTGATTTGGATATTACTATTGGCACTTTGACTATAGCAATAAATAATCTAGTGCGCAAAGGTTATGTAAACCGGACTCGCAGTGAAGAAGACCGCCGGATTGTTCTCATTTCCTTAACGGACAAAGGTAAGGAAGCATATAACCATCACCTCCAATTTCACGAGGAAATGATAAAAACTACTATTTCCAAGCTTACACCGGAAGAGATGGAAGTGCTTGTTTCCGCCTTAGAAAATATTACCGGTTACTTTAAAGAAAAGTATAACTTGATGAAGAAAGTATAAAGTGCAAATAAGTTTAATAGTTCCTTCACTATGTTCGGGACACGCCTTCGCTACGCTAAAGAAAAGCCTTTGCTGCGCTTTGAATGATGGCAGTTCCAAAAATAATAATCCTGGTTTTTAAAATAAGATAATAACTCTGGTTATAAAAAAGGTGTCTTTTTGTTGCAAATTACTTTGATAATCAAACAAATTGATAAACAAACAAAAAGATAATCAAAGTAAATAAGCAAAAATATAAAAGAAAAACAAAATATTAAATGAATTATTAACAAAATACATTTTTTATGGAGGGAAAGATGGCTATTAAAATTGTCACGGACAGCACCTGTGATTTGCCCCGCAATTTGGCTGAAGAATTAAGAGTAAGCATTGTGCCGTTAAAAGTCCTTTTTGGGGAAGAAGTGTACCGGGACGGCATAGATCTGTCAAATGCGGAATTTTACGCTAAAATGGCCCAGCACAAAGAACTGCCGACTACCGCTCAGGTTAATCCCGGGGAATTTAGCGCAGAATTTCTTAAACACCTGGAAAACGGGGATGAAATAATTGGCATATTTATCTCTGCCAAACTAAGCGGGACTTATAGTTCAGCGGTTATAGCCAAAGAATCGCTCGCCGGTAAAGGGAGTATCTATTTAGTGGATTCTAAATCAGCCACAATTGGACTGGGTATGTTGGTCATTCAGGCTGCCAGGATGGCAAGAGAAGGGAAAAGCGCCCAAGAGATAGTTAGATGGCTGGAAAATGCTCGAGAAAGAATAATCTTCTACGGGATAATTAATAATCTGGAAAACTTAAAAAAAGGCGGCAGGTTATCTTCAACCGCGGCTTTAGCCGGGAACCTCCTGGGAATAAAGCCGATAATTACCCTGCAGGATGGCGCCGTTACAGTAGCAGGCAAAGCCAGAGGCCAAAAAAAAGCTTATTGTCGGATTCTAGAAGAAGCTCAAAGCAAAACAAATTTAGATCAAAAAATGGTTTGTATCGCTCATGCCGCAGCCCCTGCTGAACTTCTTGAATTTAAACAAAAACTGCTTGAGAAATGTAAACCTCAGGAATTAATTGAATTTGAGATCGGTTCGGTTATCGGCACCCATACCGGCGCAGGTTGCATAGGGTTTTGCTGCCTGGAATAAACAAAAATAAATTAATATCCTCAGAGATAAGCCCCACCCGGCTTCAAAATAAAGTCGGTGTGGGGCTTTTAAGGGCGTAATTGCCGAACTTATTTGAATTTCACGGCCGTTCCGTAAACCAAAACTTCAGCTGCTCCCTGCATAACGGTAGCTGAAGTATACCTGATGTTAATAATAGCATCTGCGCCCAGTTTTTCTGCTTCTTCCACCATACGTTTCGTGGCTAAAGCCCGGGATTCATTCATCATCTCGTTATATGCGGTAAGCTCACCCCCAACCATATGTTTTAACATACTCGTGATATCCTTACCCAGATGTTTAGCCCGGATGCTGCCGCCTTTCACCAACCCTAGGACTTCGAATTCCTTACCCGGAATGTAATTAATATTTACTAAGATCATCTGTATCTTCCTCCTTAATTTCTTTTAAACGTTGGAAAAGGATATAAACCATGGCAATCATAACCCCTAAAGTTATGAATATTAATAAGCTCAGGAAAGCTACTATAGGGGTTCCTAAGCTTTCGCCCACGGACATGACCAGAACTCCTAGGTAAAACAGCAGAAAGAAAAGAACAATAACAGTAACTATAATCGGAGCAATCATTTTTTTCATTTTCCTCACCCCATTTCTTCTCTTGTATTGTATCGTATTATATTTCTGATTATGCCGGCAATGGCTGCAGATATAATTTGCCAACGTCGGAAAGATTTTGTACAATTAATAAACAGTAGAGCAAATAGTAGTAAACAGCTCATAATTAAATAATTTCACTGTCAAAACCTCAGTATCGTTTGCAGCCCTTGGCTTTCACTTGTTTTTAAAGAACCAAAATAAATGAGAATAGAATGTTGGGTAGGCACAGAAAACAGCTCTTGTAAACATTTGTAACAAAAGGAGGATTAAAAGTGGGGAAAAAAATCGTCATTGTCGGCGGTGTGGCAGGAGGTGCGACAGCCGCAACCAGGTTAAGAAGGCTGGATGAGGATTCACATATCGTGATTTTGGAAAGAGGGGAACATATATCTTTTGCTAACTGCGGGCTACCCTATTATATTGGGGGGACAATCAGCAAACGGGAAAAACTCTTGGTACAAACCGTCCAAGGGATGTCCCAAAGGTATAAGCTGGATATCAGAACCAAGAGTGAAGCCGTAAATATTAATGCAAAAGAAAACTACGTTGAAGTTCAAAATCTAGTCAGTGGCGAGCATTATACTGAAAGATATGATTACCTGATTTTGTCCCCGGGAGCGAGCCCGGTTATTCCAAAAATCGAAGGCCTTTCATCTGCCCGGGGAGTTTTTACTTTAAGGTCTATTCCTGATGCGGAAACCATTCTTACATATATTGAGGAAAAGAAACCTCAAAGGGCTGTAGTGCTTGGGGGAGGATTTATCGGGCTGGAGATGGCTGAGAACTTAACGGACAGGGGCTTAAAAGTTTCTATCGTAGAAGCTACCAACCAAGTTCAGCCGTCGATAGATTATGAAATGGCTAGACTCCTGCATTACCATCTCCAAGAAAAAGGAGTGGATCTATTTCTCCAGGATAAGGTTGTTAAACTGGAAAACGGGACGGTTATTCTGGAAAGCGGGCGAGAGCTCCCTGCGGATCTGGTGCTTATCGCCATTGGCGTTAGGCCGGAGAACGATCTGGCCTTAAAGGCCGGCTTGGAGACTGGGGAAAAAGGCGCCATCAGGGTAAATGAATACTTGCAAACCAGTGTCGAAAATATTTATGCTATTGGCGATGTAATTGAAGTTAAGAACTATCTTAACGGAGTTTTAACCCATATACCCCTGGCCTGGCCGGCCAACAGGCAGGGAAGAATAGTCGCTGACAATATTTATGGTTATCGAAAAGCCTATTGGGGAACCTTAGGCACTTCAGTGGTCAAAGTATTTGATTTGACAGCGGCTTCAACCGGGTTAAACGAAAAGACCCTAATCAAGCTGGGTATACCTTATAGAGTTGTGCATATTCATCCCAATTCTCATGCCGGTTATTATCCCGGGGCTTCTCCCCTGGCCTTAAAGCTCATATTTAACGAAGAGGGCAAAATATTCGGGGCCCAGGCCGTGGGCCGGGAAGGGGTGGACAAACGGATTGATGTCCTTGCTACTGCCATTAAAGGCAATTTAAATGTCTATGACCTCCAGGAATTAGAGCTGGCTTATGCTCCACCTTATTCCTCCGCCAAAGACCCGGTCAACTTGTTGGGCTATGCCGCAGCCAATGTCTTAGATGGTCTGGTTAAAACGGTGCAATACAATGAAATTGATGAACTGGTTGCCGCCGGTGCGCTCTTAATTGACGTTCGCGAGCCCCAAGAAGTAAAGTTTGGGAAAATCCCTGGTTCTATTAACATCCCTCTTGCCCAATTAAGAGACAGGCTGGAGGAACTGCCAAAGAATGAACCTATTTATATTACCTGCCAAGTTGGTTTGCGGGGCTATATAGCTGCCCGTATATTAGTGCAAAAGGGCTATGAAGCTATCAATCTGGACGGGGGTTATCTAACCTATACCGGCAAATTCCCTGCCAAATCCAAGGAAGGCAAGCGCGGGCAGACCAAGATTGACGATACCGGTAAAATAGTTACAGAAGTAGGTTGATTGTACTAAGGAAATTAATCATACTTAGGGTATAAGGGCTGCTTGGGAGGGTGTTGGAATGGTTAATGCTAAATTAGCGGTTACCGCTGTCCTCTTAACGGGGGGCGAAAGCAGGAGAATGGGAAGGAATAAGGCTTTTCTGGATTTGGGCGGCAAAACACTTCTGGAGCGGAGCCTAGAGGTCTTAAACAGCATCTGTCAAGAGGTGGTTATCAGCAGCCGGGAAACGGATCTTTACAGCGGTTACGGATACAAGGTAATAGAGGATAAGATTAAAGGCAAAGGCCCTTTAGGAGGACTCTATTCCGTTCTTACGCAGGCTGAATTTGATGAACTTTTTCTGGTTGCCTGTGATATGCCTTTCTTGAATGCTCAAGCTATTACGTGCCTTTATCAAGAGCTGGAAGAATATGAGGTAGCCGTGCCGTATGTTTTGGGGAGGTTACACCCCCTCCATGCTTTTTACCGGCGCAGCATTTTGCCGGCAGTTGAAAAAAACCTGCTGGCTGACAAACTGAGGTTTACCGACCTGTTTGGAAACTGCCGTACCAAAATTGTCCGTATGGACGAGCTCCTGCAAGGGAATTGTGCCAGAGAAGTGATTGAACGCAGTTTCATAAACGCCAATACTCCGGAAGAATGGGAATGGGTTCTGGAGGATGCATAAAAAAGTAAAAAAGTGGTTAATATATATCTGGTCAAAGGGGTAACGCCTTAGAAAAGAAGGGACTCGATAAAATCTTATAGCAATTCGAAGTATTTAGGAGAAATAATGAAAAAAATGGATGTAATTGATAATAATTATGCTTGGATAGGGTTGCATAACTACCAGTCCTTGCATATTATTATACCTAGATATTAGCACTCATCTAAAGCGAGTGCTAACAATAATGATGGAAAGGTTTTTAAGGAGGGAAATCATTTATGAATCTAAAACCATTGGCAGACAGAGTTATTATTAAACCTCTCCCGTCTGAAGAAAAAACTAAAGGCGGCATTATTATGCCTGATACTGCTAAGGAAAAACCCCAGGAAGGCGAAGTTGTAGCCGTCGGACCGGGCAGAGTGGAAAAAGGCGAAAGAATACCAATGGAAGTCAAAGTAGGAGATAAAGTAATTTATTCCAAATATGCCGGTACACAAGTTAAATATGATGGTGAAGAGTACTTAATTTTAAGAGAGTCCGATATCCAAGCTATAATTGGATAAGCCCATATTTCCCTTTTTAACTGAAGTAGTATTTAATAAAATTCAAGGGAGGAATTTCCTGTGGCAAAACAGATGTTATTCAATGAAGAAGCCCGCCATGCTTTAGAACGTGGTGTTAATAAACTGGCTGAAGCTGTCCGCATTACTCTTGGCCCTAAAGGCCGCAATGTTGTTCTTGATAAAAAATTTGGTTCACCATTAATCACCAATGACGGTGTAACTATTGCGCGTGATATTGAATTGGAAGATCCCTTTGAAAATATGGGTGCCCAATTAGTCAAAGAAGTAGCTACCAAGACTAACGATGTAGCAGGTGACGGTACCACTACCGCAACAGTCTTGGCCCAGGCCATTATCCGGGAAGGATTGAAAAATGTTGCAGCCGGCGCTAATCCCATGGAGCTCAAGCGCGGCATTGAAAAAGCTGTAGAGACTGTTGTCGCTGATATTAAAGCCCATGCTAAGACCGTAGAGAGCAAAGAAGCTATCGCTCAAGTTGCTTCCATCTCCGCCAGTGATACTACTATTGGCGAACTGATTGCTGAAGCAATGGAAAAAGTAGGCAAAGACGGCGTTATCACCGTAGAAGAAGCTAAAGGCATGACCACTGAGCTGGAATTTGTAGAAGGTATGCAGTTTGACCGCGGTTATGTCTCTGCTTATATGGTTACCGATACCGAAAAAATGGAAGCAGTCTTGAACGAACCTTATATTTTAATTACCGATAAGAAAATCAGCTCTGTTCAGGATCTGATTCCTATTCTGGAAAAAGTAGTCCAATCCGGCAAACCCTTGCTCATTATTGCTGAGGACTTAGAAGGCGAAGCTTTGGCTACTTTGGTTCTCAACAAACTGCGGGGAACATTTACTGCTGTAGCAGTTAAAGCTCCTGGCTTTGGCGATCGCCGCAAAGCTATGCTGGAGGATATTGCCATTCTCACCGGCGGTCAGGTTATTACCGAAGACCTTGGCCTTAAATTGGAAAACACCACTTTAGAGATGTTGGGACGCTGCCGTCAAGTTAAAGTAACTAAAGAAGAGACCACTATCGTTGACGGTGCCGGCGATCCTAAGAAAATTTCCGGCCGGATTGAATCCATTAAGAAGCAGATCGAAGAGACCACTTCCGATTTCGATAGAGAAAAACTCCAAGAGCGCTTAGCGAAACTGGCCGGCGGCGTAGCTGTAATCCAAGTCGGCGCAGCTACCGAAACCGAAATGAAAGAAAAGAAACTGCGCATTGAAGATGCTTTGGCTGCTACTCGGGCTGCCGTTGAAGAAGGAATTGTTGCCGGCGGCGGTGTTACCTTCATTGATGCCAGTGTTGCCCTTGACAATCTGAAACTGGAAGGCGACCAGAAAACAGGTGCCGAAATTGTCCGCCGCGCTTTGCAAGAACCTGTTCGTCAAATCGCCAATAATGCCGGTTATGAAGGCTCCGTTGTTGTAGAAAATATTAAAAACAACGGTAAGAGAGGTATTGGATTCAACGCCGTAACCGAAAAATATGAAGATATGATCGCAGCCGGAATCGTTGATCCTGCCAAAGTTACCCGCTCCGCTCTCCAGAACGCAGCTTCAATTGCAGCTATGCTCCTTACCACCGAGTGCTTAGTAGCGGATATTCCGGAGAAAGAAAATAATCCTGCAGGCATGGGCGGAATGGGAGGCATGGGCGGCGGCATGATGTAATAAGACACATCGTTGTCCCCATTATTTAAAGGAGATGTCTTCACCTTTGGAGGCATCTTCTTTTTCTATTGGCTGCAAGATTTTCCAGTACTACCTTAGGTTGTCCTGGCATAGTAATAAACTAAGAACTCTGCCGGGAGGGCAAGTTATGAGAAGAAAAATAATTTTTGGGGGAACAGTTGTCTTGGTTTTGCTATTGGCGGCGGCAGGGATATTTACATTTCTTCGCCAGCCTGATCCTCAACAAATGGTTATGCTTGGGCTGGAAAACATCAGTAAGGCTGATTCCTTTGCCTATTCCCTGACGCAAAAACAGGCAGTCCAAGGCCAGGAGCGACTTTTAAGCATGATCTCCGGTTACAAAAGCGGGGAGAACATTCATCTCCAAGGGCAACTGGCTGGTAGCGAAGTCGAAATGATTAAAATAGGTGAAGTTTTATACAACAAAGATCCCTTCAGTAAAGAATGGATAAAGTTCGACGACATTTCCGTTGCCCAGAGGGTCTTCCTGGTAGAGTTGGATCCCTTGGCTACCTTACAACTTAAAGAAATTGGCGAGGTGATGCCTAGCGGTGAGGAAGTAGTAAACGGTAAGAAATGTCGGGTATATACTTTAAAACCAAGTATTCAAAACCAAATGATTGAAAGGTTTTGGACGGACTTCGAGTATAAATTGTTTATAACCAAATCCACTAAAACTGTCTCTAAGGCTGAAGTAAAGGCCAAGAATAAAGAGACAGGGGAACCCATGACAATTGTTTTGGAGTTTAAGGAAATTGGTAAGAAAATATCAATTCAGCCGTCGGAAAATACCCGGTAAATAGTAAGCAAGTATAAGGAAGTAAAAATTAAAATCTCTAAAAGGCGTCTCGCTTGAGGCGCCTTTCAGATTTGAAAAATATGGCATGCAAAGCAAAGTATAAAGCAAGATATATTGTTAAGTTTGGTTTTAGAATGAGTATTTTAACAGTGAGCAGTTAACAATATAAACACTGATAATCTTGATAAATTATCTTTGAGAGAAAATAATAAAGGGGTTGAAATAAATAACAAAAGAGCTTATATTTTTATGGTATGCAGTGGTATTTTTTTAGTCTGGAGTGAAAAAAGTGGAAAAAGATATTGCCAAAGTATTAATTTCCGAAGAAGAAATAAAACGGAGAGTGGCTGAATTGGGTGAACAAATAACAAAGGATTATCTGGGCAAGGAGCTATTTGTTATTGGAATTTTTAAAGGAGCAGTGCCCTTTTTAGCCGACCTTATCCGCCAGATTAAAATTCCTCTAAAGTATGATTTTATGGCTGTTTCCAGTTATGGAGCTTCCACTAGATCATCAGGCGCAGTTAGGATTCTTAAAGACTTGGATACCAGTGTCGAAGACAAGCATGTTCTAATTGTCGAGGATATAGTGGATAGTGGCCTAACCCTAAAATACCTTAAGGAAAATCTGGCTAGGAGGCACCCGTTAAGCCTTAAAATTGTAACTTTATTGGACAAACCTGACAGAAGGGAAGTTGACGTCCAGCCCGATTATAACGGTTTTGTAATACCCAATGAGTTTGTTGTTGGCTATGGGCTGGATTTTAATGAGGCTTACCGTAACTTGCCCTATGTCGCCGTACTAAAGCCGGAAGCCTATAAAAATTAGAATTTTTGGTGCTGAAAGGATGATACCTATGGAGAGGGAACTAGTTCTGGTACTGGACTTCGGCGGCCAGTATAATCAGCTTATTGCCCGCAGGGTGCGGGAAGCAAAGGTCTATTCAGAAATGATTTCTTACAAAACTCCGGTGGAGAAGATTAAAGCTTTAAACCCTAAAGGAATAATTTTTTCCGGGGGACCGGCCAGCGTGCACCTTGAGAATGCTCCGGTCGTAGACCCGCAGATTTATGAACTGGGTATTCCTATCCTGGGTATTTGTTACGGTATGCAGCTCATGGCCGTGCAATTGGGCGGGAGTGTACAAAGGGCTCAAGCCCATGAATATGGAAAAGCAGAGGTAACTATTGAGGTAGATGATGGAATCTGGGACGGCTTAAAGGGTACCCGTGTGTGCTGGATGAGCCATGGAGATGCCGTTAAAGAAATGCCGGAAGGTTTTCGCAGGGCGGCCTATACGGAAAATACCCCGATTGCCGCCATGTACTGCCCGGAAAAGAATTTTTATGGGGTTCAGTATCACCCTGAAGTAAAACATACACCCGAAGGACAAGCTATGCTGGAAAATTTCCTTTATAAAGTATGCGGCTGTAAGGGTAACTGGACAATGGAATCTTTTATTGATTATCAAGTGAATGAGATTAGGCAGAGAGTCGGCTCCAAAAAAGTATTATGCGCTTTAAGCGGTGGGGTTGATTCCTCCATATCCGCAGTTCTGGTGCATAAGGCTATAGGAAGCCAGCTTACCTGCATTTATGTGGATCATGGTTTTATGCGTAAGGGTGAGTCGGAACAAGTTCGGAAAACCTTTACCGAGCAATTTAATTTGAACCTCATTTTTGTAGACGCCCAGGAACGCTTTTTGGCTAAAGTCAAAGGGGTGGATGACCCGGAACAAAAACGCAAAGCTATCGGCGCCGAATTCATCCGCTTGTTCGAAGAAGAAGCCCGTAAATTGGGAACTATTGACTTCCTAGTCCAGGGGACTATTTACCCTGATATTATTGAGAGCGGTACTGATACGGCCAGAACCATCAAAAGCCACCATAATGTGGGTGGCCTGCCGGAAGATATGCATTTTGAGCTCATCGAGCCTTTAAAAATGCTTTTTAAGGATGAAGTTCGCCAGGTTGGCTTGGAATTAGGTTTACCGGAAGAAATAGTCTGGCGGCAGCCCTTCCCTGGACCGGGATTGGCTGTCAGGGTTATCGGCGAAGTCACCCGGGAAAAGCTGGAATGTGTCCGGGAAGCAGATGCCATTGTGCGGGAGGAAATTCAAAAGGCCGGCCTAGGCCGGGACATTTGGCAATATTTTGCTATCCTTCCTTCGGTGTGTACCGTAGGGGTGATGGGCGACAGCCGGACTTATGGCTATCCCATTGCTATCAGAGCCGTATCCAGCACTGACGCTATGACTGCCGACTGGGTGAGGCTGCCCTATGAACTTCTGGAGAGAATATCACAGCGAATTGTCAATGAAGTCCGGGGAGTCAACAGGGTAGTTTATGATATTACCAGTAAACCCCCGGGCACTATCGAGTGGGAATAGTAAATAAAAACCTTGAAATACTTGATATTACAAGTGTTTCAAGGTTTATTTTTTTCTAATCGTACTAAAATCGTACTAATTTATTATTTTGATGTATTTTATTAGCGTTTTTTACCATTTAGTTGTTGTAATTTGGCTGCTACTTCACCATGCTTATTTGGATATAA
>DUML01000058.1 GCA_012839895.1 Peptococcaceae bacterium
ATTTTTTATTTGATTAATAGAGGATAATCAAGAATATCTACGCTTTTTCGCAAATTTCTTTCATTTTCTTATCCTAATGGTTATTGACAATTTGAAAAATAATTTATGCAAGGTTAATGCAATTTTATATTTTCAGACGATAACAAATAAAATTCATCATATAGAGGAATAGAAATACATCTAAATAAAAGAATATACGTCCATCTTTTTGGAAGGATATTTATTCTTTTTCTGGCTGTTCGGAAGCATTGGCTCTGGCAGCTTTTTGCTTTTTCAGTTCAGCTAAAAAAAACAAATGGTTATCTATCCTTTTGCGGATATCTTCTTCCGCCTCCAGGAGCATTTGCCAGCCTTTTTCAGTTAACTGATAATACCTGACAGGTCTGCCCTTTTCCGGTATTTCCCAGTTAGACTCCACAGCTCCTTCCGATTCCAAATCCTGCAGCATCCTGTAAATCATGGAGCTGTCTCCTAAAAAACATGGAATTTCCTCTTCCATCATTTTAAGAATCGCGCCTCCGTAATTACGGCCGCGAGCCAGGAAAAGGAGAACAAAAGCGGGAGAGTGCCGGGGTGAGTATTTTTTCATCCTTTTCAAATCTTTAATACCTCCGAAAACAATTAAGATTTCTTATCTCATTATTTCCGAATCATTACTCCAGCTATGTAAGCGGTTTATTAATATAGTAATGCAAAAAGCATAATACTGCAATATACAGTATGATGCTTTTTAAGATTTTCCCCACTACCTTATTTTCCCTATTATATTTGTTCATTCCTGATTTATTCTTGTTATATTTGATTATTTTTCTTGGCAGATTCATCTCTTTATGCTTGACAGGCAACCCAGTCCTATTCTATAGTAATCATACATAGTACATTACACCACTAATGCACTAATCTAGCCCCTTCTAGGAGGTGTAAATTTGCTGCTTAATCCCGAAAGCGCGAAACCAATTTATGTGCAAATTGCTGAATGGCTGGAAGGGGAAATCCTGTCAGGCAACATCCGGGAAGATGAACGGATTTATTCTCAATACCAGCTGGCTGAGATGTTTAATGTTAACCCTGCAACTGCCGCCAAAGGTTTAAATCTCCTGGCAGATAATAACATTGTTTATAAAAAGCGGGGCTTGGGGATGTTTGTCTCTCCCCAGGCCCGGGAAATAGTGCGTAAAAAACGACAGAATACCGTCCTTAAACAACTGGTCTTTGACCTCGTGTGCGAAGCCGAACGGCTGGGAGTTAGCGCAGACAGTTTGGCAGAGATGATTCAAGAGGCCAGAGACCAATTAAAGGGGGAAAATTAATGGCAATAATAGAATGCGTGAATATTGGAAAAATTTTTCAGAGAAACCAGGCTTTGAACAACTTTTCAGCCTTTATTGAAGAAAACAAAATAACCGGGCTAATCGGGCGCAATGGCGCAGGTAAAACCACTCTCTTAAAAATTATTGCCGGTTACTTAAAACCCACCTCCGGTGAAGTAAAAGTATTCGGGCATAATCCTTTTAACAATCTCCAAGTTTCAGCTAATTTAATTTTCATTGACGAACATATGACTTTTCCGGAATCCTGGCATTTAGAAGAAATATTTGATTCTATTGGCCTCTTTTATCCGAATTGGAACAAAGAGCTGGCACTCAGGCTTCTGGCTTACTTCTCAATTAGCCCTAAACAAACTCACAATTCTTTATCTAAAGGAATGCGCAGCACTTTTCACGCTATTATCGGCCTGGCGGCTCGCTCACCCCTGACAATTTTCGATGAGCCCACTACCGGGATGGATGCCGCTGTCCGCAAGGATTTTTATCGCGCGTTGCTCAAAGACTATGTGGAACACCCCCGGACCATTTTGCTCTCCAGCCATCTCTTAAACGAAATTGAAAATATTTTGGAGGATATCCTGCTTATTAAAAACGGCACAAAATGCCTGCACTTGCCGGTTACCGAGCTAAAAAACTACGCTTTGGGCTTAAGAGGCAAGGCGGACGCTTTAAATCAATTTCTTAACGGCAAGGAGGAGTTTTACCGGGAAAATTTTGCTCCGGAGCAGAGCTTTGTAGTTGTTAAGAATGATTTCTCCGAAGCCGAACTGCGGGAACTTAAAAAGGCCGGAATCAGCACTGCAGCAGTTCCTACCGAAGATGTCTGTGTATACCTTACCGCTCAAAGCAAAGGAGGAATAAGCGATGTTTTTAACAGAGACTAACGTCTTAGCTGTAACCTGCAAGCAATATCTGGTTAAGCTGAAAGCAGTGTCATTCAGTGGACTGGTTATTTTGCAAGCCGTTATTTTAGTCTTCTGGACCGGTGGGATGGGAATGTATGGAGCCAGTAACGTCCTTATCTCTTTAAGTGTCAGGAATTATTCCAGCGATATAGTAATTATAGCTACAATGATCTGGGCTCTGGCCTTAGCCATAATGCAAACCAAAAAACAAGCTAAAAATATGGATTTTACCCTGGTAAGCAACCGTTTAACCAGTTGCCTTTCAGACATAGGAATTTTGGCCACAATTTCTTTCCTAGGGGCTTTAACCTCAGTCTTCTCCGGTATGCTACAGCGGCTTTTGATGTACTTCGCTCTGGAGCACAGCACAATTATCAACAGTTCTTTTAAACCGCCTTTGGCCGAGCTTGCCCTTGATGTTGTAGCTGTTGCCCTTTATATCTTTTTAATCGCGGCAGGAGGCTATCTTTTCGGCATGTTGCTGGAAATCAGCAGATTATTTGCTTTTCTTATCCCTGCCCTAATCCTGGGCTTAGCCCGAGGACAAAATAACTACTTTACTGACTTCCTAGGCTTTTATATAACGGAGACCTCTCTTTTGCTTTTTGCCGGCAAAGTGCTCTTAACCTCCGCCCTTTGCTTTGCCTTAAGTATTTTAATTTATAACCGAATGGAGGTCAGAAGATAATGTCTATCCTTTTGCCATTCTCAATCATAATTATCCTGGCTATTCTTGCGTTCTGGGGATATAGGGTTAAAAGTAAAGGTAAAAAACCCCTACTTCCCAGGACAGCCCAGCGTTCCCTTTTTCCTATCTACTGCCTGTTATTATTTTTGGCCTCCGTCGTAGTTTATGCCTTGCCGGATGAAAGCTTCGTACACCCTCCGGCCGGCAATATTAAAGAAATATCAGCTGAAATTTACCAATTAGCCGGGCGGATCTGGCCGGTAAATACACCAAACCAGGCTATTTACGAAAATCTAAGCGAAAGCTACCCTTTAACCGCTAAAGAATTAAAGCTCGTAGTCGCCGGCGATTATCAAGACATGATCTGGATTGAACGGCAAGAGGCAAATCAAGGGCAAATTCAGGTAAAAAGCTATGTAACTTCCTATTTAGTTGAAGATTATGATATTACCTCGCAAATCAAACCACCTGTTCTCACTTGGGAGGACAATACTCTGCTGATTAAGTCCCCACCCAAGTACACCCTGAAATTTGTTAGTTTCAAGAATAATTTCCTTACCTCTCAATTTAAGAACCCTGCCGGCAGCAAGATAGGTCGTACTTATTTCGGCAAGGAAGCCATCCACCTGGTAGTCCCCTCAGAAACAGAGGTTTTAACCGACTACCGCAACATTGTTTATTTAAATTAGGATGTCATCCTGAAGGAGGAACGACTGAAGGATCTTATTGTTGAAAGAGGAGGGATATTTTGCGAAAGCTAATCAGTGCCGCCATGGTAATTTTCGTCTGGCTGGGAGTGACTTATTATTTTGTAACCCTGCACACAGTTCACACCCGTGAAGCCGCAATCGGGCAAACTATAACTTTAGATGGCGTTACTTTGGAATTTGACAGTTTGATCCTTTATAATGCCGAACGCCCCCCAAAAGATCCCTGGAGAGAAACTTCTTTAAAATATAACATATTAACTAAGATACCCTGGGAATTAGCAAAATTCTATTTGCGGCTGGATTATTTGTATTCCAAACCCTTTATAATTAATAACGAATATTGGCATACTGCTCTCGTTGGAAAATGTATTTTCAGGGAGAAGCCGACGGAGTCCCGTGAATTCGTGGACTACTTTTATGATCATCTCCAGATCGAACTTGTAGATTCGGTAGGCACCGTTTATACCAGGAACATTAATTCCCACTGGGATGATAATGGCCGGGAAATGGACTTTGTGTCCTGGGGTGAAAATTTCCCGCTAGAAAGGCTCAAAGCCGGTTTTACCATAAAAGCCCGGGATAAACTGAGCGGCGAAGAGAGGGAATTCAGGATAGAGTACCATGATTTCGCCGCTAAGAAATATAACGATGCCTTCGGCCGGACAGATCCTGTCTGGAGTCAGTTGGACCTTTAAATCCCGGATTTTAACCCCATTTTAACCTCCTCATTGCATTAAAAATGAATAGGGATTTCAGTTTAGTTTCGGTACTGCTTTATTTGATTTTCAGGACAAAGCAAATATTATATAATTTCCATTATGACATAAACGTATCTATGACTAAACGCATATAAGTAACTAATAACATTGGAAGAAAAATTAATGACTTACTATCATGTAATGATTAACTATCATGCAAGATTATCTGTTAAAGAAAAAACCCTAGGAGAACGAAAACATGTCAGTTTATTACTTTGACAGAGAAAGCGGGGGAAAAAGAAAAGAACTTGTGGCCGGCGCTAAATACCTTCAGTGGCTTTACGCTACGAAAACAGGTTCTTTTCTTTTGCATTTCCTCATAAAAAGAAAATTGTTCTCTTCTTTTTACGGCAGACTACAGGATACAAGCCTTAGCCGGCATAAGATTAAACGCTTTGTTACCGAGCTTGAGATAGATATGCGGGAAGCGGAAAGAGAAGACATTAATATGTACCGGACCTTCAATGACTTCTTTACCCGGAAGTTAAAACCGGAAGCCAGGCCAATAAATAAAGATCCCCGGGTCTTAATCTCCCCTGCGGACGGACGGCTTTTAGCCTGGGAAAACATTCAATCTGACAAGCTTCTGCAAGTAAAAGGGATGACTTATACCCTAGCGGATTTACTGCAGGATAAAAGGCTGGCGGACAGTTACGAACAAGGGGCATGCGTTGTTATCCGCCTCAACCCAGCCGATTATCACCGCTTTCACTTTCCAGACAGCGGAATCCCAGCCCAATCCGTAAAGATTAAAGGTAAATATTATTCCGTCAATCCTCTGGCTTTAAAACGAATCCCCCGTCTCTACTGCGAAAATAAAAGAGAGCTGACAGTTTTCAACTCAGATAACTTTGGCCAAATGCTCCTGATGGAGATAGGGGCAACTTGTGTGGGATCAATTGTTCAAACTTATACACCCGGTAAGTATACCCTCAAAGGCTCGGAAAAAGGTTATTTTAAATTCGGCGGTTCAACAATCATCCTCTTCTTACCAAAGAACGCTGTTAAAATAGACGCTGATCTTTTACAAAACACTGCTGCCGGCAGCGAAACCAAAATAAAGATGGGGGAACAAATCGGTCTAAAGAGCTAAAAAGCCCAGATAAATATTTCAAATAAAATTCCCCCAAAAATTTTTCAATTAGGGCTTCGGATTAAATGCCCGGATAAAAACCTCCAATAAAAGCCTTAGACCCCAAGTCCTCAAAATTCTTAATAAAAGTTTCAAATAAAAGCTACAAATATAAATCCCAAAAATAAAAGGCAAATTAAAAGCCTCTTCTTAGCTTCCATCCAAAAGCAAGCTAAAGACGAGGCTTTTCTTATGCCGCTCCTAGAGCTTTAAAACCCTTAAACGTTAATAAGCTAAGTACCTTAGTACCCTTTAAGGACTAGACCGCATATATTGTATTGGCATATTTTGCCACAGGCCTGTTGCTTTTAAATTATGTTTTATCAACTATTTAGGGAAAGGGATGAAATTAAAGTGTCTAGGCCTCACGTCCATGACTTCTATAATGAGACCACCTTTGATGCCGGCCATTTGCATCGCATGTTCGGAACCACCAGTTATGAAATTCCCCTTGGTAATTCCCACTATCATACCTACCAGGGAGTTACCACAGTCGATAATGCCCACAGGCATGGTTTCTCAGGGAATACCGGCCCGGCTATCCCCCTTGCAGGCGGCGGCCATACCCATGAATACCAAGGCCCAACAACTTATGACAGCGGCCATGCCCACTTGTACCGATCATTTACCGGAAATGAGAGAAGGTCTCATCTTTTTTAGCTCTAATACCTTATAATTTCTAAATCTAAAAATTTTATTAAATATTAATATCTCTTATCTTTGTTCTTCAATAATGCAACCCAGCAGAAATTATCCTGCCGGGTTTTGCTTTGGATAGCTTCAATACAGTCCTTCCTTAACCAGGCTCTGATAGCTAATCTCCTGCTGCAGCAAATCTTTGGCTCTTAACCATTCGATAATATTATTAACTTCTTTTTCCCCCGGCAGCTGGGGCTTGGAATAATGCTGGACAGTGTAAGTTGCGGCAATCTCTGTAGGAATATTAACGTTTTCCACCAGTAATTGACGGTATTTCTCCGGTTCCCTGTTAATATCCTCTACCGCCTTGGCATAAGCCTTATAAAAACGCTTAATGATATCTTCTTTATCGGAAAGGGCCTTACCGGTCATGACTACCACCGCTTGGGATAAGTTCTCTCCTTGGGTGTCTTCGGCCACGATTCTGGCTCCGTGTGCTACGGTATAGGAAATATGGGGATCAGGAACCGTAATGGCATCAATTTTATTATTTAAAAGCATTTCCAATCTGACAGGTATTTTGGCTATAGTTGTTTTATTAACTTCTGCAGGGTTAACTCCCCCCGCCTTTAAAAGACCGTCAGTTACATATTCAATAATTGAATTATTGGAAATCCCGATACTTTTGCCCTTCAAATCGGCAACAGTCTTAATATCACCTCCAGGAGCAGCCAAGATCGCAAATCGCCCTTCTTCCGGTGTTGCCCCAAGAGTTAAAGAAGTAACTTTAAGGTCTTCGCCGGCGCTTTGTAAAAGGGCGGCAATCAGCATATCAGTGATCATCCCGTCCAACTCTCCGGCCTGAAAAGCGCTCTGGAGTTCAACGGGACTTTGTAAAACCACTAATTCCAGATTTATTTTTTCCTCGGCAAAATAGCCGTTTTCTTCCGCTACCAGAAGAGGCAAATTGTCTTCAATCGGCAAAGAGCCGATTTTTAATTTATCAGCCCCCTGATTTTCTTCCTTTGCAGAGGTGCATCCAGCGGCCATGATTACCAGAAAAATAATAGTCAATACTAGAGGAAGCAACGGTTTGAAGCGCATAATCTCTAAACCTCCCAGTGATATATCAAGTAATGAACCATGGTTCATTACTTGATATTCTACTATTCTTACCCCGTGGAAGTCAATCGTCTCCGCTGCAAGATAGACAAAATTAATTTAAGACAGGGCAGGCAGTTGCTTAGCATTTAACCATGGCGTACAATAATGGAGAACAATAACGGCGTACAAAATACCTAAAAGATAACCCCCCAAAAACCCCGAGGAGAACCATGGATAAGAAAGATTTACACCCACTTAAAATCTGGTATTTGGCAATTAGGCCGAAAACCCTGCCGGCAGCGACCGGGCCGGTCATTATAGGCATCGGCTTGGCTCTCGCTGACGGAGTTTTTAAGTTAGGCCCGGCTCTAGCGGCTCTTTTGACGGCTTTACTCCTGCAAATTGGCTCCAATTTAGCCAATGATGTCTATGACTATAGAAAAGGAGCCGACACGCAAGAGAGAACCGGCCCTTTGCGAGTTACCCAAGCGGGCTTATTGTCTCCCCGACAGGTTATGGTCGGAATGTGCCTGGTGTTTGCCCTGGCAGCTTTAATCGGGCTCTATTTAATCATGATCGGCGGTTGGCCAATACTTATAATAGGTATCGCGGCTATTATCTCCGCTATAGCCTATACGGCAGGCCCCTTTCCCTTGGGTTATAAAGGGGTGGCTGACCTGTTTGTCTTTGCCTTTTTTGGACCGGTAGCGGTATGCGGAACATACTATCTGCAGGCAGGGCATTTAAGCGAAATAACCTGGTGGGCTTCTCTTCAGCCGGGACTATTGGTTACGGCCATCCTGGTGGTCAATAACCTAAGAGACATAGAGACTGACCGCAAAGCAGGGAAAAAGACTTTAGCCGTGCGTTTTGGAGTTAAGTTTACCCAAGCAGAATATATTTCATTAGTCGCTCTCGCCTATTTGCTGCCTCTTTTGATGTGGCTGAAAGGCATAGCGCCTTTTACTGTACTATTAACTTGGCTTTCCCTGCCCCTTATTATTCCTAACGTAAAAGATGTCCTGAGCAAAAAAGGCTCTCCCCTAAACGCCACTCTAGCCGGAACCGCTAAAAGCGGGCTGTTCTTCAGCATTTTATTTGCTATTGGCTATCTGCTGGGCAGGCTTATGCCTTAACCCAAGCACAAAAGACTCTTTCACAAGCATCCAGCAAAAGATAGAGGACAAAACCCATAACGCCCATTGTGATGATGCCGGCAAACATCTTATCGTAAGCAAGTCTGCTCCAAGAATCCATAATGAAGAAACCCAATCCTTTGGTGGTGGCATAAGTCTCCACTAAAAAGAGAACAGCCAGAGCCGTACCGAGACCTAACCTTAAAGAAGTAAGAATAGCGGGCAGACAAGCCGGAAAATAAACATGCCGGTAAAGTTCCATTTCCGTAGCCCTCAAGGAACGGACAGAAATAATATACTCTTTTTGCAGATTCCGGGCAGCATCCCTGGTAGTGACCAGAATTTGATAAAAAACAACTAAGGAAATTATTACAATCTTGGAGAGATCACCTAAGCCCAGGAGAATTAAAAAAACCGGAAGAAATACTACTTTCGGGACAGGGTAAGTCAAATAAATAAGCGGAGCCGACAATTGGCCGGCTCTTTTATTTTTACCTAAGTAAATACCCAGAGGTACTCCTAAAAGGGTAGCAATAAAGAGGCTTATTACTACCCGGTAAAGGCTTACTTGCAGGTGGATAAAGATTTCGCTGACAAAGATAGCTTTAAGACTGCGAAAAGCAGCCAGCGGCGGCGGAAAGACAGGAGTATCCAGAATTACAGCCAGAAGCTGCCAAGCAACGAGGAGTGCCAAACTTCCGGCTAAGATATCTAACGCTTTTCTCTTTAAGCTAATCCCATGCATACTATTTCACCCCTCTTAAACAGTGACGCAGAAATCCGGCAGTCTGCAAAAATTCCACCTTCCCCCGGGCCGCATAATCCCCCGCCAAGGGATTGACAAATTCCTGGCTAATCGTCCCCGGACTTCCTGACATGACCAAAATCTTCTGGCCTAAAAAAACAGCTTCTTCAATATTATGGGTGATAAAAAGAATAGTCAGTCCCGTTTCCTGCCAAAGCTTAAGAAGCCAATCCTGCATTTCTTCTCTAGTTAAAGCATCAAGGGAAGAAAATGGTTCATCCATGAGCAAAAGTTTAGGCTCTAAAACAAGAGAACGGGCAATCGCCACTCTTTGGCGCTGGCCGCCGCTTAACTGGGCAGGGAATCTTTTCTTGAGATTGAGAAGACCCAATTTGGCCAGCGTTTTTTCTATTCTCTCGGCAGCCTCAACCTTCGGCAGTCCTTTGATTTGCAGCCCCAGTCTGACATTATCCCAAACTGTTTTCCAGGGTAAAAGGCCGTAATCCTGCAGGATTAAGGCTGTTTCCTTATTATTTTCGGGCAACTGGCCATTAAGCAAAACCCGACCCTGGTAATCCCGCTTTAAGCCGGCAACAATACTAAGCAAAGTACTTTTGCCCGAGCCTGAAGGCCCGATAAGGGCTCCGATACTCCCTTGGGCCAAAGAAAGGTTCACATCCTGCAGGGCCGGTGTGAGGATATTGTTTTGGACATAAGCAGCCTGCAAAGACTCGATCTGTAAATAATTCATAATACTTAATATCCCCTTTAGTGAAGCTAAAAAATCTGCTAAAGACTCTTCGCTACGCTCAGAGTGACAACTCACTCAGGATGACAACTATTTCAGGATGGCATTTCTTATGTACCTTCACTGCGTTTACCAATCTTCGCTGCGTTTACCTATCCCTCGCATATTGTAAGCAATTAAAGTTTGCAATGCTTTGTCCCAGTCCTCCGGTTCCCCGTTATTTAACCAAGAAAGTATCACTTCCCGGAAGGTCCCGACAAAAGCGGTGGCGCTTACCAGGGTGTCTTGCTCGGGAATTAGCTTTAACGCGAGAAGTTCATCCAAATCCTGCTTAGTAAACTTAATTAAATCATTTTCAATATCCGTAAATTTGGTATTCACAGCCGAAGTTATTTGCGGGAAATACTGCAAAAGGATTTTGGCCAAATGTTTTTCCTTGAGAAAAATTCTAATGCATACTTCCATGGAAGCTTGCAGCTTGTCAAAAACCGATGTATAGGCTGCCCTTTCTTTTTTGATGATATCCAATAATTCAGCATAAAGTTCTTGAACAACGGTATCGAGCAAAGCTTCCTTGTTTGTAAAATACAAGTAAAAGGTACCTGTGGCGATACCAGCCTTTTTGGCTATAGCTTTGACTGAAATTTTTCCGCCTTCACTGGCAGCCAAAACTTCTTTAGCTGCTTGAATTATTTTCGCTCTTAATTTTTTGCTGCTTTTCAATTACTTTGGCAGTTCGATTATAAACCATATCCTTCTCCAAGCAATGAACGGTAATTCAGTATATGGCTAGATTTTACTCCCTCTTTTTTTAACAGTCAAGTAAGCCGCTAGGGACTGAAAAAAACACAAAAACTATTTCCATATGTACCCAGTCATGCCATATTATGCATATGATATACTGTTAAGGAGGTGATTTATTCAATGGGTTGTGGCTGTGTAAGACCTATCGTTTGCCCGGCACAATATATCGTGCGCGATTTCTGCACCCCTCAGGTTGTACCCGTTATCCATCCTGTAGTCACTGTTAACCGCCAGAATATCGTGCCTGTTCCTCAGCATTTTATCCAACCTTTAACCACTAACGTCGTAGTTGCTCCTCAGCAGTTTGTCCCCGCTGCCGCAGGGTTCCTCGGTGGTCCTGGTTTCGGCTTTGCCGGTCGTCGTTTCTTATAGGTTTGAGTCTCAATTCTTGCAATAATACAATAACGGACCTCCTGGCAATGACCTAAGTCTTGCCTAGGAGGTCGTTAGTTTTTTATCCACAAACTATCCTAAATCCCCAATATCTATATTTTAATAATTCCTAATCCTAACAATAAAAGCACTAACAGTAGTTTCCTTGAACGGGTGCGGGGGCTTCCAGCATGGTATAGTACCTATCAATTAACTGCTCTTTAAACTCCTCAAATTTCTGTCTCAGTTCTTCCGTTAGGCGGGCAATTTGAGTTTTAAAATTGGCTATGGCCTCCTCAAAAAGTTTTTTAAGCCTGCTGCTTTGTTCCTCCAGCCAATCCTTTACTTCCTGAAATTTTTCCAAAGCAGCTTGGTCCTTGGGGGACAAAAGTTTTTGCCGCCCCGAATCCTCAGTTTGCTTAATAGCAGTTTGCTTAAAATTCACAGGCGCAAAAGCAAATGCCGCAGTCAAAGTGCTATTGAGAAAAATAACGCTAATTACCACAAACGTAATTATGATTTTAACTATTTTCAACCGCCATTCCTCCTTGCGCCCAAACAAAATTTTGTCAAGTCCATTAACTGTAACCTACTAGCTGTAACCCATTAATAAAGTATTATCCTCCGTCCTCTTCTGCAAGCGGAAGGTGTAGGTGCTTATAAAAATCATAGAGCATATAAGCCAAAAAAATGGCTAAAAAGCCCATACTAACATACTCTAAGAAAGGAGAGGTAAAAGCAGCAATTAGATCAACCAGCAAAGAAGTTATTACAAAGAAATACAAGATAGCAAGTCTTCTGTTGATTTCCTCAACTTTATAGCGAGCTGTCATTCTGGCGCCAAAGGGGGAGCCGATAAAAGCTCCGCCAATCAAGCAAAGGCCCAAAAGAAAATTCAACTCCAGCCGGGCACTATAACCAAGAATTCCTCCGATGGAAATAATGATAATAGCGGCCAGGCTCGTCCCGATAGCCTTGCGAGAATCAAAGCCCAGCCATTTAATAAGCAGAGGAATAGTAATAAAACCGCCGCCAATTCCAAAAAGAGCAGCCAGGAAGCCGACTATCATTCCGATGAAAAGAGCCGCGGCGTATTCATTTTTAATAACTGCAACAGTTTCGGCCGTTTTCTTTTTCTGCCTTTGGTACAAGGACCAAGCAAAATAAAGCAAGAGCAAAATAAAAAGAAAATTAAGCAGCCAATCATAGCGGCCGGAAATATATATTACAATGCGGTTGGAGCCTTGAGTGGCAAGAGCTCCAACCGTGCCGATGACCGCAGCAATTTTCCAATTGACATTGTTCATTTTGGTATGGGTAAAAGCCCCCGACAAGCTCGTCCCTAGAGTAAACATTAGGGAAGTGGCCACTGCCAAAGCAGGTTTAAGGCCTGCCAATAACAGGATAGGCATTACCATAATGCCGCCGCCGATACCGAAGAACCCGGATAAAGTGCCGACCAGCATCCCAATGGGAATAAAGTACAGAACCCAAAACATAAAAAACCCTCTTCACCGGCTGAATTTGCTGCGTAAATTCCCCGTTCCGGTATAAAATATAATGTATTAGAGTATAAATATCACACACCAATATCACAAATCAAATAATAGCACATTTCCCTACTCCCTTCAATTAATCACCTCACGAGCAGGATACCAAAAGCCTAATGACCCGGACAGCTTATACTTGTCGGAAGTTTCCAAAAAGGTTATAATTTAAGAAAAAGATCATCACTTTACAAGGAGTGAAAGAGGATGGATGATGTTCCTCCTGACTTACGAAGTACAAATTGTACAGTTTTCGGGCATCTTTTAAGAATATTTTGCCGCCAAGGGGCAAGTACTTACTTTAGAAGGCTTTAGTAAATCTTTGATAGATTTATGATGGCCTTTTTGTGTTTTTTGACTTTTTTGGAGGAAAAGAAAATTGCTTAACGGTATTTTATTTTTACTATTTTTAATTGCCCTAAATGCTTTTTTTGCCGCTTCGGAAATAGCCTTCATTTCTCTAAACGACCATAAAATAAGGCTTCAAGCCGAAGAAGGAAACCATAAAGCCCAATTAATAAAAAAACTCCTGGATGAACCAAGCAGTTTCTTAGCCACGATTCAAATCGGCATTACTCTAGCCGGTTTCTTGGCCAGTGCCTTTGCTTCCGAAACTTTTGCCGATAAATTTGTCAGCTTAATAAAATTAACCGGTGTGCCCCTCCCGGAAAACTTCTTAAAAACAGTTTCCATGATAGTGGTGACCGTAATATTGGCCTATTTTACCCTGGTTTTGGGAGAACTTGTACCCAAAAGGCTGGCTATGCAAAAAGCAGAAGCCATCTCTCAGATAGTCGTTCGCCCGCTGCGTACTCTCTCTGTCCTCGCCTATCCTTTTGTCAAATTACTGACCCTGTCAACCAACTTTTGCGTCCGCCTCTTAGGTGTTGACCCCCATGCCGAAGATGCTCATGCTACCGAAGAAGAAATCCGCATGATGGTCGATGTAGGGGAAGAAAAGGGAACTATTGATGAAATTGAGAAGGTTATGATCAATAACATTTTTGAATTTGACAATAAAACTGTCGACGAGATCATGACCCACCGCACCAAAATCGGCGCCTTGCCGGTGGAAGCCGACTTAAATCAGGTTATTGAACTGATTAATGCCGAAAAGTATACAAGAATGCCTGTCTATGAAAAGAACATCGATAACATTATCGGTATTCTACATAGTAAAGACATTTTTGAATACATCAGCAAAAAGCCCAGCGAAGCTTTTAACCTTAAGGACATCATCCGCCAGCCTTATTTTGTCCCCTCATCTAAAAGAACGGATGAACTCTTTAAAGAAATGCAGCGACAGAAAATTCACATGGCAATTGTTATCGACGAATACGGCGGAACTGCGGGACTGGTGACCATGGAAGACCTAGTGGAAGAAATAGTGGGCAATATTTTTGATGAATACGACGAGGAAGAAAGTCAAATCGAAAAGTTAGACGAAAATACTTTTATGATTAATGGTTCTTTGAACCTGGATTTAGTTAGTGATTACCTGGATGTTGATTTGCCGACCGAAGATTATGAAACCTTAAGCGGTTTTATAGTCGGCCAGTTGGGGAGAATTCCCCGCAAAGATGATCACCCCAGCCTGGAATACAACGGGTTGGTCTTTAAAGTCGAGAAAGTGGAGAACCGCAGGATAGCCAAAGTTAAAGTTTGTAAGACCTAAACGTATTTATTCCAGCGCTTCCACATCTATAGCCATTTTTTCCATTCCCAGAAGAACCCGGGCTTCATTATAAATCTGATACCTTTTTCTCTGAAAAGTTCCCCATTCCACCAAAAGCCTTAAGGCGTCCTCTTCTTTGCCCTCTAAAGCCAACCTGCTTAATAATTCCGGAAGTTCGTTGCGGATTCTATTATGTAGCCGGTGATGCTCTTCTAAAGTGGTATCTCCCCAACAATTCTTAGGCACAAAAAATCCCTCCTTGGGCAAAAATTACTCTTGGAAAAAATAACTAATGAATAGCTTAAGAAGTGACTTATATACAAGTGACTTATGTATAACTTATATATTAAGTTTACCAGGTGTTGAATTATTATTACATAGGTCTTTATGAACTAAGGAAGGAGGCTTCTCCCATGACCAATACTGCCAACCAGGCAGAGTTTGTCCGGGCCAAGCTAATTAAAACGGAAATACCCGTCCTGCTCGCCAAATTGATTCTAGCTGGCAAGCGAGATGAAGCACTTAATCTTTTGATAGCCTGGGGTACAAAGCAAAAAGACGAGGAAACTATTTGGCAGGATGCCAAAGCGCTCTTGCCCCAGGCAACTCCGTAGACTTGTCTTCTAATAAGCATATACAATTAAAAGCATAAAAACTTTAGGAGTGATTCCGATAACCAAGCAGAGTATTAAGATTCAATACCTTTACCATAGCGGTTTCCGCGTTGAAACCAATAAACATATCCTAATCTTTGATTATTATCAAGGCAATGTTAATTGGAGAGATAAAACTACTTTGGTCTTCGTTTCCCATGCCCATCCCGACCATTATAACCCTGTGATTTGGAAGTGGAGAGCCACTAATCCCGCTATTAAGTACATTTTAAGCGATGATCTTCGAACCCAAATTCCTCCCGAACTCCTTGCCGGAACTTCCGGCTCAAGCTCAGGCCGAACACATGGCAAGGATAATATTAAGGAAAATTTTCAGGAAAATAATTCTGTTATTATCCTACCTCCCTACCAAAAGGTCCGGGTAGGTGACGTGTTAATTAAAACCTACGGCTCCACTGATGTGGGTGTTTCTTTCCTGGTTGAAGCTGACGGGATGAGAATTTTTCATGCCGGGGATTTAAACTGGTGGCATTGGTGGGGTGAGCAGGCGGAAGATATCGCCAGAGCCGAAGTAATGTTTAAAGAGGAAATGGCTAAAATTAAAGAAGACTTAGCCCAAGAGGTTGGCCAAACCATCGATTTCGCTTTCTTTCCGGTTGACCAACGGCTGGAACATAATTACTGTCTAGGTGCTGATTACTTTATTGAAAAACTTGCTCCTAGATTTCTGATACCCATGCACTTTGGCGATCATTTGGAGACAGCGCATAAATACGCGCAAAAGATGATTAATAGCCCCACTAAAATTATTACTTTTGAAGAAAAAGGTCAAGAAATAATTCTTCAGGTCTAGCTCTTTTCATCCAGTCAAAATTATCTAAATACGGACAGATATTTTTTAAGCAAACTATCTTTAACATACATATGCTTGCTAGAAAAATTTGGATAAGGTAGAATATGCTTAACTAGATTATCTCAACCATTGTTTGAGGGTATTCTAAATATAGGGGTGAACATATGCCGATACCAAGTTCAGATAAAAAATACACCTATTCTGATTATCTAACTTGGCCGGAAGATACCTGGGTTTAAGTTCTTTGATCAGGCGGCATTCATCGAGCAAAGCATCCAATTCCGTATCCGTAACGAAATATGTAAAGGTTCGGATATTGCGGACCATTTCTTCCACTTTGGGTTCCCGGTTTTTGGAGCTGCGAAAATATTGAGTAATTCTGTTCTTTAGATTTTTCGCCTTCCCAACATAGATAATATTCCCCAGGGAATCATACATAAGATAAACACCGGGTAAAGATGGCAGCTCTTTTACCAATTGGGAGATAGATGAATGATTCGTGTTTAATATTTCCATCTTGTTCAAAATGCTTCCTTACACCGTTTATAAAAACTATTTATTTTTATTAAAGCTATTTATTTCTTGGATAAAGTCTTCAACAGCTTGCTCTTTGGTAGCCCAGGAAGTTACCAACCTAATGGCGGAGTGCTCTTCATCAATTTTTTCCCAGACAAAAAATAAGTATTTCTTTTCCAGTCTGGCGATTAAAGAGTTAGGCAAAATAGGGAAGATCTGATTAGACGGGGAATGGCTAAAAAAAGAATAACCGGCCTTGCTTATTCCTTCCGCAAGCATGTTTGCCATTCTATTGGCATGAGCAGCCAGTTCGAAATAAAGGTTATCCTTAAAAAGCTCCAAAAACTGCAGGCCTAAGAGCCTTCCTTTGGCCAGAAGCGCTCCTTTTTGTTTCATATGAAAGCGGAAATCTTCTTTTAAAGAGTCGTTGCAGATAACCAAGGCTTCGCCGATCAATGCTCCGTTCTTGGTACCGCCAATATAAAAAGCATCCAGTAATTCCGGCAAATCGCTCAGTTCAAGATCATTTTCCTCGGAACAAAGGGCTGAACCTAATCTTGCCCCATCCAGGTAGAGCAAGAGACCATGTTCCCGGCAAAAATCCCTTAAGGCTGTCAGTTCCTTTTTGGTATAGACAGTGCCTATCTCCGTGGTATTAGAAATAAACACAAGCTTGGGCTTAACCATATGTTCATCGGTATGAGCTTCAAGGGCTGCCTCCAGCCGGTCAAGTTTAACTTTGCCATCCCTGCTGGGTAAAGAAATTATTTTATGCCCGGTAGCTTCAATTGCCCCGGTCTCATGCACCAGGATATGGCCGCTTTCGGCTGCAAGCGCCGCTTCATGCGGCCTTAAAAAAGCTGAAATTGCCGTCAGATTAGTCTGAGTACCTCCGCATAAGAAATGTATGGCCAGGTCCTCCCGTCCAAGGCGTTTCTTTAAAAGTGCAACCGCCTGCTTGGAGTAGCAGTCTTCCCCGTACCCTTCTTCCTGCTCCTGGTTGGTTTGCAAAAGAGCTTCTAAGATCCTGGGATGGGCCCCTTCGCTATAGTCATTTTTGAAACTATACATAATTTAAGACCTCACTTTATAAGGTTCTTATTTAGGCATCTTCATCTTTTAGATTAAGACCCCGCCTTAATTCCCTCAGTATTATTTCCCCAGTATTATTCCTCAGTATTATTCCCTCAATATTATTTCCTCAGTTTTTATAATCATTTGGCAATTTTCACTCTTTTATTATATTCCTAATACCCGTGTACCGGGAGGTACTTTTACAATTTTTTACTGAATTTTTGATATCTTTTCGTACTTTTTTTATGTTCACAATTATTTCATATTCATTGTTTAAAACCCCGGAATTGAAATAATAAGCTGAAAAGCACTTAAAGTAAGCGTTTTCAGCTTATTATTAGTATAACGGTTTATTTCTTAACTAACTTATTTCTTACGTACATTACTCTTAGGCATTATTCTTATGGAGAATGCTAAATCAACTTAATCATAATTATTATTTGGGCTGCCTGACCACATCGATTACCGTGCCGTCTCTGTATTCAACTACAGCTACAATCTTATCCGTGAACTCGATGGGTTCCGGTTTGCCTGTCATCTTTTCAGCGGTCTCTTTCAGTTCCTCAATGGACTTGACAGGCAGGCCTGCTGCTACTAATTTTTCTTGAATATCCTGCCTTCTAGGATTAACCGCAATACCCCTTTCCGTTACCAGGACATCAATAGTTTCTCCCGGAGTAGTCACAGTGGTAACTTTCTCCTTAACTACAGGCAATCTTCCTTTAGTGAGATTAGTTACTACCATAGCCAGTTTGGCGCCGGCCGCCGTATCATTATGGCCGCCGGAAGCTCCCATGATGGTGCCGTCGGAGCCGGTAACTACATTAACGTTAAAGTCCAAATCAATTTCAGTGGCGCCCAGAATCATAACATCAAGATTGTTAACAATGGCGCCTTTATCATGGGGGTTGCCGTACAGAGAACCGCTCATAGCCTGGTGCCTGGGGTTATCCCGGTAGGAAGCCACAGCTTTTAAATCAAAGCACTGGACATCAAAAATATTGCGGAATAAACCGTCATTCAGCATATCAACAATATAGCCGGTTACGCCGCCGGCAGCAAAACTGCCCACAACACCTTTTTCTTTCATAATCTTGCGCACTTCAGCCGCCACTGCCAGGGAAGTTCCCCCCGCTCCGGTCTGGAATGACATTTCATTTTTAATATAACCGGCGGCATCTATAGCTTGAGCCGCAATTTTAGCGATTCTCAGACCCACGGGATCTTTAGTGACCTTGGTAGTCCCGGACACAATCCCGTTAGGGTCACCGATAGAGTCCACAACTACTACATAATCAACAAAATCCTGGGTAATATCAATCGGACAAGCCGGATAAGGCGAAAGATTGTCAGTAACGGCCACTACCTTATCGGCATAAATGGAATCAGCAATGGCATAGGATAAGGTGCCGCAAGCTGCCGGGCCGTTGACACCGTTAATATTGCCATAGGCATCTGCTTCCGGTGCAGCAATAAAAGCTACATCAATATGTAGATCACCGCTCTCAATCGCTCTGGGCCGTCCACCATGGCTCATAAATCTGGCCGGGTTTTTCAGATAGCCTTGAGTGATTGCTTTAGCCACCGGACCGGGAGAAATATAATTGACGGAAATCCCGGTAACAATTCCTTTTTTCATATATTCTACTAAAGGCTCATGAATGGGGAAAATCCCGGTGGCTGCCACATGAATGTCTTTCAGGCCTCTTTTGGCTATAGCGGCCATAACCAAGTTCAAAACATAGTCGCCATTGCGTAAATGGTGGTGAAATGAAACCGTCATCCCGTCTTTTAAGTTTACTTTGTCCACGACTTCATCGATGGAAGCCAACAACTTTTGCTCGCCCGGTTTTACGGAGCGGAGTCTTACTGAAGCTCTCTCTCTTACGCCATAGTTGGCAAATGCGCCCATGAAAGGCCTAACCTTGCCATATCCCTCTATATATTCAGGGATTTCCCTGCCTACTGCATTCTTCATCGTCTTTTTCATCTCCATTTATTGTATTCTAGCTAAAAAATCTGTGGATAGTGTCTATTTGCCGGCCATCAATTGCCGCTTTCCCGGTAAAACCCATATTCCTGGCTTTATAACAGTCCTTTTCCAGGCCTTCATAATCATCGCTGTCCATAAAAGGGGTGTCAATAGCGTTTAATTTTTCAGCCCGGCAAGCTACTACTACTCTGCTGCGGGCATAAAGGATCTCTTCGCCTTCTTTTGTTCTCTGCATCCCAAAATCAGCAGTCAAACCTTCGGCATTGAGAAAAGCCCCGGTGATCCTTGGCGAAGAAGTAACGATTTGGTGCACATACTGCAAAGCGTAAGCCGTTTCAATAACAGGAATTAATTTAATGCTGCCGGCAGGAATGCCTTCTTCTTTTTCAACTTGATCAAGTTTGTTTTCAATCTGAGCAATTTGCTCAGCCGAAGCCTTAGGTACCATCAAAGCAAAAGGTCTCTCCCTAGCAATCAGCTCAATATCTTTTTCCCCAAAACCTGAAGAAAGGGAATTAATTCTAACAATTACATCCATATCGGAATAATCAAAAAAACGGAGAGCTTCTTTCACCAACAGCCGGGCGCTGTCTTTCTCTTCCGGCGCTACGGCTTCTTCCAGGTCCAAAACTATGCCATCCGAACCAAAGACCGGAGCATCTTGAAGCATTTTAGGGCTGTTTCCGGAAACAAATAAAATACTTTTTCTATATTGCCTCATTGTCCTACCTCTTTTACTAAAATTTAATCAATTAGATAGCCCGCTCAATAGCGGCCTGTACCCGCGCCCGGATTGTATAATCAAGGGCGCCGTTGTCTTTAGCGATCACCATGATGTCCTTTACTCCCATCTCGGCAATCTTTTCGCGGATTACCTTTTCAATCTGCTTACCGAACTGTTTGAGAATAACTTTTTTACTATCCAGTTCCAATTTAATTCCACCGTCAGGGTTAGGAGAAACCATGATCAAAATATCGCTGGTTTCACTACTCCCTGCCTGGGCGGCTTTACTAATTACCATTTCTTCTCCTCCTCTTTGTTGCTGTCTATGTTTTTTAGTCATTTTTTCCGATATTAACATATTTTAAGACAAAATACGACGAAAAGAAACAATGGTATTTTACGAGCCATAGCCGAAATCGGCTGTTCCTTTTCCTTAATGGCCTTTATTCTTAGTAATTAATAAGAATGCTAAGTATTATTTCATCTGAATAATAATTAAATCTGAATAATAATTAAATTAGGATAATAATTTAATAGGAGCTGTATGACAAAGAGTGAAAAAAAGAAGCAACCCTTAGCACTAAAGGTTGCTTCCATTAAAATTTCTATGCGGAACATCCTGCTCCGCTATATTTAACAAGACGCTCAACCAAAGCCAGATTTACCGGATGAACAGGAACCACAGTCTTTACTGCCACCGCTCACCCCGGTGATATTCACGGCGGTAAATCTCTGGGAGATATTGCTGCTTTGGCATTCAGGGCAGGTTTGTTTATCTTTGGCGCTAATACTGCAGAAAACAGTAAACTTATGGCCGCAGTCTTCACACTTTAGATCGTAAGTCGGCATATAAACCCACTTCTTTCCCGTATTAGTATAATCAAATTAGTTATTTTAAAGGCAATATTGGAAACAGTTCCCCGATATAAATATTCAAGTTCCAGTTTTAGTAAGATAAAAAACACCTATTACTTATATACCCTTTTATACATTTCTTATATGCTTTAACTAATTATATGATATCTTGCTGCAGCTTTACTTTCAACCCTTAAGAACTCACTCCTAATCGCCTAATCTTTTATCTTCAACCTTAATCTTTATTCTTTTATACGGCAAACTTAAGTACTTACTGATTCTTACCTTTTAACCCATCCAAATACTTTACAGCCGAAAGGGCTGCTGTTGCCCCTTCCCCGGCAGCTTTTAAGAGCTGGTAAAGCTGGCCCGTGCAATCCCCGGCGGCAAATAACCCCGGAATATTGGTTTCTAAATTATGATTGACTTTTATTGCTCCTTTTTCCATCTCCAAGCCCGGCACCAGCTGTTCGGCAGGTACATACTCTCTTAAAATAAACACGGCATCTACAGCCAAATCTTCTTGTTCTAAGACCAATTTCTCCACTTGCGTAACACCGCTTATCTCTTTAACTTTAGACTTTTTAACAATTATTCGTTCATCCAGCCTTTTTATCTCCTGATAATAAGGAATGTAAAAGACCTGGGAACAAATCCCGGCAAGGTAGTTGGCTTCGTCTTCCGCCTCCGGCTCATAGGCGATGATAGCAACAGTTTTATTCCTGTAAAGGGGCCCGTCACAAGTCGCACAGTAGCCCACACCTTTGCCTAATAGCTCAGCTTCTCCTTTAAATAGCTTTTGCGCTGACACCCCGGTGGCAATTATAACAGCATCAGCCTGTATAAATACTTTATTGTCAGTTAGGGTAAAAGGCTCTCCCGGATAAATCGCGGTAACTTTCCAGGGTACGATCTCAATCTGCATTTGCTTTAAATGCTGGAGAAAGCGCTGCCGCAGTTCTTCACCTTTAATTTCCGGAAAGCCAAGGAAATTATCCACTTGAGCAGCCTTGGCTAATTTTGGGCTGCAAAATTCCTGCCCCAAAAGGACAAAGTCCTTATTGCGTATTTTAGCATTTAGGGCAGCCGCCATCCCTGCCGGCCCGCAGCCGACAATAGCCAGCTCATAACGTTCTTTTAAATTAAACTTTTTATCCGGCATTTTAGTCAACCTCTGTCCTTTATTATTTTTACTATAACTAGCATATCACCTTATTTCTTGCTTAACTATAACCAACATACCAAATACTTGAAAAAGTTTAAATATTACAAAAGACTTAATTTAAAGACCTAATAATTACAAAGGCTAAGAAAGCGGTTTTACTAAGATTGTTAATTTGTTGATTCCAGCCTATTATGTAACTTACTATCCTGACATAAGCTCAAGATTAGTTCAACTAAATCCGGAATTCTTTCCATGATTTCCGGGCTTAATTCCAAAGAATAGCTTATCTCCCGAGGTTCCACCCCTACTATTGTTACTTGTGGACTAATATTATACATCTTCAAGAACTCCAGGGCGCTAAAAAAATCATCCTCATGCCGGAAGAACCCTGTTTCCTGTTCCAGAGCAAGATCTCCCGCTTTAAGCAGGTACACTGTGCCGGGAGGTCCTCCGCCCTGCAGAGCATCAACAACGATAATTTTTTCACTACCGGTTAGGATATCCCAATAGTCGTAAAAGCATCCCCCCACACTCACGGCGTTAATTCCCTCCGGAAGTCCATTTTGTTGGAGGACCTTAATAATATACGGGCCGATACCGTCGTCTTTTAACAATGGGTTGCCCAGACCTAGAATGGTAATCTTATTCATAGCCGGTAAAAATAGATTTGAGTTTTTTAGGTTCATGGGTAAAGACAAAATAAAGATGCCCCGAGACTAAGGTTGAAAGTACCAAAGCCAACAAGTAATGCAGTTGACGCAAAGGATTTAAGCCACCGGCCAATTTGGTAAGCTTTTGCCAGCTGGAGGAAGCATATAGGCCAAGTCCTGTAATTACCTGCAACAAAGTAAAGACAGCTAAACCGCTGAACAAGATTTTTTGGCCGGGATTATATTTGGGGAATTTAGGATTTTTATGGGTTAGGAATAATTCATATTTAAGGAATTTGGGCAGATTCTTCCATGTTTTCCTGTTGGGAAGAATCTCCCGGTAATTTTTGTTTTGCAAGCCGTAAATTACCCTGGCCAGAAAGGAAAACAGAAGCACAAACTGAGAAATAAAGTGAGTTTTACGGGCTGAGTTCATACTCCGAAAGCCCAAAAAACGACGAGGCTTATTAATGTATAGTCCGCTAAAAAGGGAAGCGAACATGGCAGGAGTATAAGACCAGTGTAAGAGCCTGATTACTCCCGAATGACGGGGCTTTTTTAATTTGCGAAAGGAAGTAAGCAAATCCGAAGGACCTCCAAATTTAATTTATTATTTATGGATTCCATGATTATTTAATGGTCATCATATTTACCCGCACCCCAATAAACACAACTCTCTCCACAGCTAATCACTAGACCCTTCGCTTCGTTCAGGATGACAAGGGGCGCTCAGGATGACAATTGAACTTTATTAAGGAAGTATTACCATTTCCTGAACCTGTTTTCCCGCGCTAAGGACATGAGCGGAGCAGGAAGAACAAACGTCAAATGCCCTTATTACCCGGCCAATTTCGACCGGCTCTTTTTCATTGGCTACCGGGGTTCCGATTAAAGCTTCTTCTACCGGCCCCCTTCTACCATGATTATCACGGGGGGAGAAATTCCAGGCAGTAGGAGTGATTACTTGGTAATGGGTAATGCGTCCTTTTTCGATCCTTAGCCAATGCCCTAAAGGACCGCGCATCGCGCCGGTTAAGCCAACCCCTTCTGCCTCTGGGGGGACTTCAAAAGGTGTGAAAACGGGTTTTCCCGGCTCAAGCTCATTTACCCAACTTTCCATGAGGAGACCGATTTTTTCCGCTTCCAAAGCCCGGGCTATAATCCTATCCATAGTACCTGTCCCCCGCCGGTAATCGCCCCTGATCCAGAGCCTGGCCAAGGGTCCTCCTTCCATAGCCCATTTTCCATAGCGCGGCGCTTTTATCCAGGAATAAGCGCCCTTCTTTTTTATATCAGGAATAGTTTCGGCCTGTGAAGGTTGCTGAGGTTCCTCCGCATCAGCATACCAAGATTTACTTAGGTGTTCTTTGATCAGCGCTGTTCTCACCCTTTGCAGCCTTCCGTTAATAACAGCCCCCGCAGGAAAATGCTTTCTCCTGCCCCGCTCACCGGAGGGAAAAACTCCGAAATCCAACATATTGGGCTGTCTCGAACCTATTTCGTAATAGTCGGGATAAGCCTCAGCCAAAAGGTAGACATCAGGAACCATAATATTGCGGATAAAATCATTAATTTTTTGCAGTTTAGCTTTAAAATTCATAATAATATCAGCGGACGGGGGCACTGTACTCCCTCCGGCCAAAATTCCGTGGGAGAAGGGGGCTTTACCGCCGAGCAGGGCTACCAGTTCATGAGCCAGCCTCCCTATCTCCACGGAAGCAAAAAAATGGTTTACCAAAGCTTCGTTTTCCTTTTTAGGCAAGCGTTTATCCACGGAGTAACTTGGAACAAACGGTGCAATCTTAGGACAAGTAATAAAATCCACCAGGGAAAACAAATAGAGATGCCTGATATGGTTTTGCAGGAAGTCCGCTCCCAAGATTAAGTTGCGCAGCAAACGGCCATTGCGGGGAGGTTCTATACCGGCGGCATTCTCTAAGGCCAGGGAAGCTGCCGTGGCATGGGCTGACGAACAGATTCCACAGATCCGCTGCGCCAGATAGCTGGCATCCCTGGGGTCCTTGCCCCGGAGTATTAGCTCAAATCCCCGGAAAAAAATTCCCTTGCAGCGGGCATCAACCACTTTTTTATTTTCTACTATTACCTCTACTGCACAGGAGTTGTTAGCCCTGGTAAAAGGTCCGATGATTATTTTCTTCAAAATATATCCCTCAAGTGTCTAAAACTAAAACTAATTCTAAATCGGAAACACCAACGCTAACTCTGTAACTACCAATTAGCCAGAAAGATATTTCCAAGGAGCGCTCAAAATACCTATTTTCTTTTAGGTTTTGTACCAAAACCTTTCTGCCAGGTTTTGAACAGCCTGCCGTTTACAATACTACCCGCCAAATGAGCCCCGATACCTAAAGCTGTGGCCGCAGCAGTGAGCATCCCAAAACGATTGGCACTAAGGCGGATACCAGGAAGCTTGACATCCGGCAGGTGGCTAAAAAACGGCATATCCCCGTCGGGAAATTCCGGGCTGGTACAGCCAATACAAGGAGTATTGGCCTTTACCGGCCAACTGAGGTGTTCTCCGTTCCACTGCCGGTAAGGGCAATCCGCATAAGTGGTCGGCCCCTTACAACCCAGCTTATACATACACCAAGGCTCACCTGGTTTTTTAGCAAAGATGCTGTCGTCAAAATATTGGCGGCGTTGGCAAAGATTATGGATTGTTTCCCCATAGAAAAGCTTCGGCCGGTTATAATCATCCAGCTCGGGTTCCCCATAACGTACCAGGTGCATCAAAGTCCCCATCATCCACTCAGGATTTATGGGGCAACCCGGTACATTAATGACCGGCTTGTCCAATACTTTGTGCACCGGCAGGGAGCGAGTTGGATTCGGGTCCGAGGAATAAGGTCCTCCGAAAGCCGCACAGGTGCCTGCCGCTATTACATACCGGGCTTTGGCTCCCAGCTCCTTCACAGCCTGGAGAGCCGTCCAAGGCTGGCCGTTTCTATAGCCGATTATGGAACACATCCCAGCAAAGAGGGTGGGAATAGTCCCTTCCACTATCAGGATATATTGACCTGACAGCTCGGTTAGAGCAGATTCAAAGATTTGGATAGACGTATTCCCTTCGGCCGCTCCAATAAGATAGTTATAACGAAAATCAACCAGTTCATTAATAAAGAACTGATAACCCGGATCATAAGCATTAAGAAAAGATAGCGAATCACCGGCACAAGTATTGGTTCCCAGCCAAATAACCGGAGGCTTCATCTTTCCCACCTCCATCCAATATTGTATCCTTTTCCTGGGATACTATGCAGGGAATGGGAAGAAGAAGAAATTTTTACCGTCCGGCTGATTGGCTCGCCTTTCTCCTTCGTTTCAAGCGAGCATTAATCTTCACTGTGCCAAAAATCAGTAAAGCTATAAGCCCGCTTCCGGCCCCATAGACACCTAAAGCAATTTTGTTCGGGTTTTGCAGCAGGGCAGAAAGACTGGTATCATTGTCCACAACTTTGCGCCCCTGGGTCCGGCTATAATACTCAGGGATTTGAGAAACACCATTTGTTTTAGAAAATGATTGCAGGTATTCAGCCAAAGCCTGCCATTCTTTAACTTCCTGCCGAGTGCCGCTCCTAAGATCCCTGACAATTTGAGCTTCGAAATCGGTAATGGGAGTGCCGTCCTTTGTCTTTGGGACAATAGACAGTAAGCCAAAAGATTTGTCCCCAACTATTGAAAGCATCTGAGCTGAATACAAGTTGGCTATGACCCGGTATAATTGATTATCCACAATTTCTTCCCGGGACCCGTCCGGCTTCACCAGGTAAGCATCAGTAACCTTATTAAAAATGAGCCTGTTAGGGTTAAAAGTAAAATTAAGACCGGACAGAAATAGTTGGGCATCTTTCATCAGCGGTGAAACCGAAGCATCCACCTCGCAAACAGTCTTGAGCTCTTCCCCGGTGAGATAAACGGAAATCAAAGGATAACCCGGAATCCGATCCGGACCTATACCCAGGGAACAAACATTGAAGGCATCGGCGGTCGTTATCTCTCCCTGATAAAAAGATTCTCTGATAGTTCCAACCGGCACAATGGCAACAGCTACCGGCTCATAAGCGTCACCTTCGGCTTGCTGCACAGCGTAGATATAAGCATCACTTATCAGGTTACCGAGTGGGTCCTCCTCATGTTTATCTCTAATTTCTGCTTGGGTCAAAAAATTAAAAGGCGCTACAGCCAAAACCTGGTCAAACTTTAGCTGAAAATTATCAAAATATTTTTCTTGAACCAGCTCTTGGTAGGCGGAAATTAATGAGTCTATTTGAGGGTCGCTCTCCAACCGCCCGTCAATTGTTTCTAAGCGGTAGCTGTCCAGTTGCCAACCTCCGTTACTACCGGCTGCAGGGTTTCCGCCATCTTGACCCTGAGCAGAAGGCTTGGCCCGGGAAATGTTTATAACCCCTAAGTAGCGGCAGCTGTCTTGAGTTGAACCGATAATAGTCCTGCCGATGAGGATTGGCTCAGCTAACTTGGTATGGGTATGACCGCTAATAATTACATTAATTTCCGGCACTTCCCTGGCCAGAAGCTCATCCTCGGAATCTGCGGGATTATCCGCCGTACCGGAATGGGAAAGGCAAATAATTAAATCTACTTTTTCTTCCTCCCGGAGAATCTTAACAATGCGTTTAGCGCTTTCAACCGGCTCCGCAAACTCCACTTCCGCCATGGGGGCTTTAGCCGCGGCATCTTTCCCCATCAGCCCAAAGATTCCGATCCGTACTCCGCTGCGCTCAATTATAGTATATTCTTTAACACCATACTCCGCATAAGCGTTTTGCAGTTCTTGCAGGCTGGGAGTCAAATTCCCCTCTTGGTCCACAGGGAAAATAACATTGGCCTGCACTATATCAGGCAGTCTGTCGCCGCTTTCCTTGGCCGCCTTAAGGCTGGCGGCCAAACCTAAAGGCCTGTAGTCATATTCGTGGTTGCCAAAAGTGATGGCATCATAACCCATTGCTCCCATAATTCTCAGCTGGGGCGCATCACTGGCAAAAACGGTCTGAAATGGTGTCCCCATAGAAAAATCCCCGGCATCCACTAACACTACATTAGGGTTCTTTGCTTTTTCCCGGAGAATGGCAGTTTGCAGCCTGGCATACCCTCCGGAATTAAATATTTCCCCATTACGTTTATCTTTGACGGGCAGCAAATGGTCATGCAAATCATGGGTGAAAAGAATGGTTATTTTTTCTTCATCCTCCGCTGCCAATAACCCAGGGCTACTAAAGTTGATGCTTAGGGGAAGCAAGATAATCAGGACAAGCAAGCACAGTTTAAGCCGCTTTAAAATTGCTTTTTTTCCCGGCATACCAACAACCTCTCTTTAAATATTCAAAGGAGTATTCTCAGGAGGAAGTATCTCCTCCCTTTTTACATTTTTATTATAAAGTCCTTGCAAAGCTTTTTGAACTAATTACCATACTAAAAATGCCAATCCTGGCTAATTCTTGCGCCCTCCGGAACACAACCCGCTAAAAGAAAGAATGATGTTATTGTTGAGCAGAAAAGTATTAAAATTTTAAAATAAATCTTAAAAATTATTTTTAATTCCTGCCAGATAAAGGCAGGAATTTTTCTTTGATTCTTGAAATATACATGCAACGAAGGTTAGGAGGTGAGTTTTTGGATAACCGGCAACAAGTTATGGAAATACCCCTGGTTTTCTCCTTAAACCCGGCCGCCGAACAGACTGTACTAGGGACAGCCCGGCTCACCACCGAAGATTTGTCCCTTAGTGGTCAAGGCCTTTCCTTAAACTTTAAACTTAGGGATATTTTGAAGGTTGAGGCTGCAGACTACCAAATTCAACTTTCCTTAATTAGCGGAGAGGAGCTTAAATTGGCACAACTTGGCTTCAAATACGAGGATTTCGTGGACAGCCTCTATTATTGGAGGCAAGAAGTACTCCTTCAAGACATGCTGATGCAGGAAAAATTCCTCAAACCGGATATTAATGCTTGCTATGAACTTTCAGGCCCTTTAGCTGCTGAGGACTTCCCAAAGAGCAGAAAAGGCCGGATTCGCCTTTTTGAGACGGCGTTGGTTCTCCTTCCCGAGCAGGCCGACCCTCTTCGATTTCCTTATTCTTTAATTAGTGTACAGGAAGAAGATTATTCCATAATCCTGGAAACTGATTACCAAGAAGTTCTGAAGCTATCTATGCTGGGAGCAAAGCGGGACTTCCTGCTGCGGGAATTAGAAGCTGCCAGGGAGAGATTGACGGCTGAAACCTTTTTTCTCCTGGAAGAAGTAATCCCCGGTACCGACAGCGCCCTTTTAGCCCAAGCAGCCAAATTGTTTAAAGAAGGCCAGGCTGTCAGCAAACAAAAACTTGACGCTCTTCACCCTTCCCTGTGGGCACAGTTGGAAAACAAAATTCTTAACTCACCCCTTAAAGAAGAGTTCTTATTCTTAAAGAGCATTTCCCAGGAAAACCATATCTCCATTGGAGTTAAAAAAGGCTTAATGGGAGACCTGACCGGAGTTTATTTATGGGCTCTTTTCCCAATCTTCAGCACCGATCCTCAAAAACCGGGCAACGGGGTTATCATGGAGACCCTTGCTACCACCGGGGAGAAAAAGATGGCCACTTATGTTTTCCGCCTTTTAAGCAGGAACGAGTATCCAAAATGTTCAGCCGAGGTCCTGGCCAAAGCCGCAAGTGATTTCACAACAAAATTCAACCGCTGTATGACAGCAATCAATTTCCGAAGGGAGCCCATATATCTGACGGATGCCCAGCTTAAAACGACTGCCTACAGCAAATACCTCTATTCCTTGGCAAAACTCCCCCTGTTAAGGGAACTGCGTAGTATTTACCTGGGAAGGATTATTCATTCCACCTTTGACTCTTGGCAAAACAGTGTTCAGGATATCCTGACATTTAACGTCAGCACCTTGGACGATACGCAGAGATGGTCAAAAGAAAAAGAAGCCGATTTGGAAGAAGCCGGAGCGGAAGAAACCTGGTTGGAAGAAACCGCTCTGGAAGAAGAAGGATAAGAAAAAGGATAAGAAAGGAGGAAAAGATTTGCCCGGATATAAGCATCCTTGCCGCTATTGCGACCAATTCATACCTCCGGACTCCAAGACCTGCCCTTACTGCGGGCGCGCCAACCCCTTAGGACCGTTGCGCTGCCCCAAATGCCAGAACCCAATTATCTTAGGGGCCAAAAATTGCAGCAACTGCGGGTTATCCCTTCAGGTAAAATGTCCTAAATGCCAAAAAATCACTTTCTTTGGAGATTACTGTGAGCATTGTGATTTCCGGCTGGTAGTAGTCTGCCCCAACAAAAAATGCTCGCTGGAACAACCGCCCCTTAGCGAGTATTGTGTAAAATGTAAAACGAAATTATTTTAACTGGTAATTGATCTTGAAAATATTATTTTGCATTTTGTTGTTGGAAAGGTAGGTTTTAAAAATGGCTTTACAACCCTTTACCGATAATTATGAAGATAACAGCACCGAAGCCGGTTTTCAGTTTACTTTCTATTGCGACATTTGCCGAGAGGGTTATAAGACCAAATTCATCGAATCATCTACATACAAGAAAGGCCGTTTTTTACGGGGAATCAGCGGGGCATTTGGTGCCGCTTCCTCCATGCTGGGAGGCTTAGGCCGGGGTCTGGAGAGAGGCGCCGATATCTTAAGCGAAAGATTCCATGGCATGTCTCCCGATTGGCAAAGAGAACATGACCAGGCTTTTGAGCTGGCTCAAAATGAAGCCAAAGGCCACTTCCACCGCTGCCCCCGTTGCCGGAAGTGGGTCTGTGAAAACGACTGGAATGAGCAAGACGGCTTATGTGTAGAGTGTGCCCCAAGGCAGAACGTGGAGATCGCCGCAGCCCGAGCCAAAAGAATAACAGAGGAAATCGAAGAAGCAGCTTCTCAATCCAAACTTTTCACCGGCAAAATTGAAAGCAAGCAGACTATCTGCCCCCGCTGCGGCAAACCTTCAGGCGAAGGCAAATTCTGCAACAACTGCGGAGCCTCTTTGAAGCTAAATGTCTGCCCCCGCTGTGGTGCGGAAAACTCAGCCCAATCCCGTTTCTGCGGAGAATGCGGCAACCGGCTTCAGTAACGCCACCTGCTGCTTAGCAGACGACAAAGCCCCGTCCTTATAGCTTATATAAAGGGCGGGGCATTTACATTTAGCTGACTTGTTTAACTATTACATGTTTATTTATTAACTGTATGTAATTATCTTTTACAACATCGATTTAACAAGTTTGTCAACTGGGTTTTAGATCCTTCGGGCTGCGCCCTCAGGATGACAATTCAACCTGTCACCCTGAGTGTAAGCGAAGGGTCTTAAGTAAGAAAATCCTTCGGGCTGCGCCCTCAGGATGACAATTCAACCTGTCACCCTGAGTGTAAGCGAAGGGTCTTAAGTAAGAAAATCCTTCGGGCTGCGCCCTCGGGATGACAGGATGAGAAAGGCTTAATCCCAACAGGGCGACAATGACCTGCTCCATCAGGTGATAGGATGACAAAGCCTTAAAAAGAAACAATGGCTTATACCATTGTCGTAATCTTTTCTCCAAGAGTGCGCAGGCTTTCCAGCTTCTCCGCCAGCACTTGCGTCGCCTTGGCCTGTTCTTGGCAAATAATGTTGCTTTGGTCAACGTTTTTCTGGACTTGGAGGACTGAATCCTCAAACTTTTTCAGCATTTCACCAATATTTTTAGCGGATTTATTTGTCTCATCGGCTAACTTGCGCACTTCCTCAGCTACAACTGAAAAACCGCGGCCATGTTCTCCTGCCCGAGCAGCTTCAATGGCGGCGTTTAATCCCAACAAATTAGTCTGTTGGGCTACCTGGCGGATAACATCCAATATCTCGGAAATCCCTTTCACCTCTTGCGAAGTTTTATCAGCAATATTGGATGACTCTTGGCTGAAAGCAGCGAGTTCTTCGGAGGAAGCTGCCAATTCCTCTACGGAAGAAGCGGATTGCTCCAGTTCTGAATAGAGCTCGGCTAAAACCTGTTCCAAGCGGCGTGTTTTTTCTCTCTCCTGCATCCGTTCCCTCTCCTGAGCCTGGACAATTTTCAGGGCCTCGTTAATGGCTCGCTTCATGGATAATATTCCAGAATCTAAAACTTCTACTTTATAACCAAGTTCTTTAGCCTCACTGACGCCTGCTTTGTCGCCTACCACGCCTTCTACACCCAGTTGCTCTAATTGTTTAATTATTCCCGGCACTTCTGTAATCTTACTCCAAGGGCGAACAAAAACAGTTAAATCGCCTAGCTTAAAGTCTTTATCCCTCATTCCCATAAAACCTTCATTTGCCACTACCCCAATTTTTTTTGCACCGGTTACTGCCATATTTCCAATTTCTTCCAATAACTCTTCGCTAGTCATGGTTACGGCTACAACCGGTTTATCCGTGTGCTGCTTGAGAGAATTAACCATTAAGCCCCTACTAATCATAACTTCTACCTGGGGATTAGCTTGAACCAACTCAGCAGCGCGTTCTGAACCAGCCACTACAATGGGAAATGATAAATTAAGCTCGCGCATAGCCTGTTCGGCTACCTTAGCCATATCTTCTGTTAACGCTGCAAAAAGAATCTTCTCCATTTTTTAGTACCTCCTAAAATGTAAAATCCTTTGTTCGTTATAACCCAATTATTTCTAGCGCAAATTATTATTCTCCTATGTTTCTTCAATTTTCGTTTTTTTCCTTCAATTCCCTCAAAAAATGGGACTTTTGTACTACTCCCCTTTCTCCCCGAAACTTCGAAAGGCTTGAGCAAAAAAAATATAGCAGTAAAAGCTACTGCTTACGAAGTATATATTAATTTATGGAAGAGATTTCTCCCTAAAAATATTGAAAAGGGGGAGGAAGCAGCAGAGGTTTTCCCACTGCTCCCAGAGGAGGATACCCCAATGGATGAGTTATAAGCCTGTTAAAATAAAAGCAACTACTTACGATATGTTGATAATGCTTTTATAATTTTTTGGTTTTTTTATTATGCTACTATTTGGCTTGCAAAGAAATCGGTAAGAACCCTGATGGCCCTCAGGGTTTTTCCCTTGAGTAAGGAAAACATATCTTTGTTAACTTTAGAGCATTAAATAGAAAAACCGGCTAATTTAGCCGGTTTCGGCTAATTTTACCGGTGAAATTCCTGAAAATATTAATAGGGGAATTCCCCTATTTTATGGGAATACCCCTATTGTTTAAGTAAATAAATTTCTTAAATTTCACCCAATGACTTTTAAGAAACTTAGCAATTATCATCATGATGGTGACCGCCACAGTCACACTTATGATGAGAATGGCCACAACTACAACCATGGTGATGGTCATGATGATGATCGGAAAATCTTATTGCTTCTAATTGTTGTCTAAAGTTTTGTCTGAATATGGCTAGATATTCCTGGCGGAGCTTATGCTGTTCCGCCGCTTCTTCCGGGGTTAACCCTTCTGAGCGGGATTTTCTGGCCAATTCATTAATTCGGGCAATCCTTTGTTGGTGATCCACATCCAGGCCTCCTAATTCAATTTATTACTCCAATTTACGGGCAGCATCTATTTAGGAAAGCATAATTTCAACCTAATTGTAACCGCTTCTAACCAGAAGCACAGGAAAGACCTCAAGACTGAAGGGTAAGCACCCGGAAAGACTCCTGAATAAGTTTTATCTCCCGGATCAGTTTTTCTTTCTCACTGCCTTCGCCGTGATAGCCGGTTATTATGGCATAACGAACTTCGTCAATATCGAGCAGCATACTAATAATAGGACTATCGTAGGTATAGGATACCCTTAGAGCTTGGTGGCCGTCAATAACTAATTCTTCCTCAACTTTACTTTTATTCTCTAAATCATTATCCAGGTAATAATCCTGGATAACTTTTTCAAAGGATTTGCCCTCTTTGGCAACAATAGATACCGCTACCTTAGCCGAATTCGGATCCTGCCCGCCATGAGGCCCCAGGTTGGCATCGGGATCAGCCTTGTAAAAAGCTAAAATCTCATATCCTAAGCGCTGGCCACCCCCCTCCAAGGCCCAGTCTTCCGGATATTTAATGGTGTAAACACCGGGCTCGGTATATTCCTTAAAATTGGAATAATCCACCTGGCCGGTTTCGTCCGGTGCCTGTTCATCCACAGGCTTTGCTGGATCAGCCGAAGGTTCAGCTTGGGGAGCTGTCCTGGGTGCACAGCCTGTAAACATTAACATGAAAGCTAACAATAGGATGAGTACAGTTAAAGGCAAAATCTTCTTTTTACTAAACACTTTTAATACCCTTCCTTCTTTCTTTTATTTTTTATTTCTTATATTTTCACTTTTACCCTTTCTGTGCTTTACCTTTATTTTACATGTACTTTGCCATTTCTTAACTTTTATTTCTTCTTAACTATCATTCTTCAGAAAGTAAGACCTTTGCCATTGATTCAAATTAGATTTTTCTTCATAGATTACGAACTCTCATTTGGAAATATTTACTATAAATTATTATATCACGAAACTTGACCTTGCCATATTAGTTTTTACAGATTTTAATTCTATTGCACAAAAATGATGCCACCCAATAGTTTTAAAAACCCAGGGTGGCAAGTATCACTTAATCACATATCACTTGATAATTAATGATGTATTTACCGAAAATAGGCAAGTTTTTTTGCTTAAGCGCGGCATTTATTACGGCATCTCTTCTAGGGTAAAATCTGCAGGTATTGTGAAAATATCCGAAGGATAGTCCGCCTTCATTTCTAAAATCTCCATTGTTTGGGATATTCCTTCTTCAATGACTTCCATGCCAACTAATTTATTACCGTCAAAATAAAATTTTAGTGTTCCGGTGTCGGTAGTGTATTCTTCATACAAAAGATTCTTGCCAAGAAATTCACCGTGCCCGGCCCCTTTGTAGGTAAGCCCATCTGTCTCTATTTCTGCTTCATCCATGTCTTCCCTCGTGCCGGAGCCCATGACCAAGACTGATTTTGACTCATAGTCAATTAGATAAGTCTTATCATCTTTAAAAATCATATGGCTTTTTCCCCCGTCTATGGAACTAATGATAGCGCTATCGTCTCCGTCAACCGCTGCCTCTATTACAGCCGTTGCTTTTTGCCCTTCGACATCAACAGTGACGCGATACTTCATATAATACTTGCCGCTTTGCATCATATCGGTATAGACTTTGGAAAGGCGCTTCCCTAACTCATCACCTTCGCCTGCAGGCTCTCCGGTCGGTTCTTTCTCCGGGCTATCGCCGGGATTCTCAGCGGCCGGCTCAGATTGGGCCGGAGCAGAAGGAGTATCGGCTGGTTTGCCGCCACCACACCCGCTAAGGGAGATAAAAACTAAAAAGATTAAAGAGATAAACAATACAAGCTTTTTATTTTTCACTTTACTGTCCTCCTAAAAAATTCTCCTAAAGATTTTAATAATTATTAAATTTATTGCCGCTAAAAAAGCCCTTCCCCCTTCCCGGTTATCTACATTTACCATTTTGACAAAGCACCTACAATTATGTTTATTGGAACAGACTAACTTTTATTACAGAGCCTGCTAACGTTAATATCTCATATCACATTTCATATACTTGCCATATTCAGTTTTAAAACTACACCCTCAATCTTTTTTGATTGAAGGTGTAGTAAAGCTTATCTCTATCTAGTTTTACTGTTGATTTCTGTCAGCACTTGCTCCGTGATTACCGCCCGCCCCCCAAAAACATATAGTTTTTCCGGGTTTAACTCTTGAAGGTAAGCCTTGATTTCCGGGCTGACTTTTTCTTTGCCAGCCAAAAGTACCGGCATCTTCAGCTTGGCAGCTAAAGCACCTCCCGCCAAAGCGTCCGGGTAATTATCCCCGGTAGCTAGGCCAGCATATAGGTAGGCCGCGCTGTCGCCGGCACTGCCGCCTGCAGCGGAGTAAGACGCAAAGTGCTTGGCGATTTCCAGCCCCGTAAGATAACGGTCAGCTCCGCTTAGGCGTGTGACATTGAGCTTCATTTCATTCCTGAGAATATTTTCAACATGGGCTGTAATTACGCTACTGCCGCCGACTAAAATTACATTTTGCACTTGCCATTGTTTTAAAGCCTGTTCGGTAGAAGCGCTTAACTCTTCTTTCGCTGTAAAAAGGATAGGTAAACCGTATTGTCCGGAAAAGGGGCCAATGCTTAAGGCATCCGGATAATCGGAGCCTGTAGTGACAATCACTGTATCAAATACTGAAACGTTGGAGCCTGCTGCAGTTGTCTCGCTTGTTTTGTTCTGCCCGATTGTGGCAACCTGTTCCCCGATTTGAACCGCCGTTTCATACCGATTGCTGCCGGCCAGGCGGATTACTGTATACTCCTCGGCCAGAGTTTTTTCCACTTGCGGGGATATGACATCGGGCCCACCCAGCAGATAAACGGTTTGGGCTTTAAGGCGTTTGATCTCCGCCAGCGTCTCACTGCTTACAGCTTCTTTGGCTGTCAGTAAGACCGGTGCGGATTTCACAGCGGCCAAAACGGTTCCGGCCAAAGCGTCAGGATAGTTTTCACCGCTGGCCAGGATCACATAGTCCGAAGTCTGCCAGCCCTGAGCGCTGATGGCAACAGCCGTGGCGTAACGGTTCGCTCCGGCCAGGCGGTGGGTGGGAATCCCCTTCTCGCCCATGATATAAAACTCACAAAGATGGGCGGTGCTGATGCTTAAGGTATACTTTTCCCAGTCAAAGACAGGGGTGTACTCGGTGATGCTGCCGTCTTCCGCCCGTTTAAACACAACCAGGGTACTGGGGTCAATTCCGGCCAGTTCTTCCGGGGTCAATTGGAAGGTCAGGGTGATATCCCCATTGAAACGGGTAATCGTCTCGGCGCGGCCGTCAGTGTTTTGCCGGGTCATGGTAATCTTAAAGGCTTTCATGATTCCCCGCTTGCCCGGATACCGGACAAAGAAGCTGTTTAAGCTATTTTGGTCGGTGATAACCGCGGTTTGAATCTCGATCCGCTCACCGTCTGCAGCAAGACTGGGCAAATCCTGCGGATCAATGACAATTTGCAGGCCATCAAAACGAAGGTTGAAAGGCTGCTTGCTGTTTAAGCTGTCCCTTAACTGCTGGGCCGTGATTACCGTGCTGCCCGATGTCGGTGTCGCGTTGCCACCGCTTCCGCCGCCACCGCTTGGAGGTGCGGCCTCCGTAACTTTGACTTGAATCATCTGCCGGATATTTTTGTCTACGGTTTTAGCCGTAATGACGGCAATTCCTTTGGATATGGCCCGGATCCTACCGTTTGCGTCCACGGAAGCGACTGCCGGATTGTCGGAATGATAGATCATTCTTTTATCGGCGGCATCGGCAGGTGAAATAACGGGATTTAGGTCATAGCTGCCTCCCTGAGGAAGATTCAGCTTTGTCAAGGCCAAGCCGTCGCTTCCCAGGATAACCATGTTTGAAACCCTCACCGGGCTGGGAGGATAAGCCACCGTGACGGTAAAGGCAGCTGTCTTCGTCGGGTCGTCGACCGACTTTGCGGTGATTTGCGCCGTTCCCTCAGCCAAAGATGTTGCCTTGCCGTCGGGCGTTATTCTGACAACATTTGGATTGGAAGAGACAAATAGCGCTCTGGTGTCCAACAGGTTTTCTTCACCGGGATTAAGGGTTGTGAAAGTCAAGGCATTGGCCAAATCCTGGGTGATGTCTTGGCCGGGTTCCACGGTGATATCCGCAGCGGAAATACCGGCGATTAAAGCTTTGGCAGCAGGAACGGTCCCGGTCTCCACATAATCGGCCGTCAGGGAGAAGCCGGCATAATCGACTACAGCCCTGTTAACGGTAAGGGTATAGGACGCACCTACCGTAAGCGGCACAGACGGTGTAAATCTGGCGACTTTGGTTAGAAGCAAACCACTTTTACCCGAACCGTCCACCCCGGTTTGTGCTCCCTCGGGATAACTTACAGTTCCTGTAACCGGGTTTCCGTCGGCATCCATTAGCTGGTTTCCGTCAGCATCTGTCAGACGGAAAGCGGAAGTCGCTTCCAGGCTGCGGGTATCCATGTATTTGGTGAAGTAAACATCTACATAGCGTCCGCCATTACCCCAGATTACCTTGTCGACTGCCGGTTTGGCCAGGTTCACCATGGGAATATTGACATCAAAATGCGGTGGCGGTACCGGCAGAGCGTCGCTGTAGGCTGTCAGGTAGCCGTCTTTTACAAACTGCACCATCCACCAGCCTTCCGGCACATCCCAGGCATACCTGCCGTCAGGACCCGTTGTCTGAGGGTTTTCCTGCAGGTACCACTCAGCATCCCAGAACTGCCATTCCGTGCTGGCTTTAGCTTCCTCGGGAGTATTCGCTTTTTCCTTGGGCAGGAACAAGGCCGTAGCCGTGACGCCGCTGATCCGGTTGTCTTCTACCGCTTCATAGACAAAGCCGCTGGGGTCCATAACATAGTGCGGTTTGATTTTCAGTATGCGCGGTATGCTGTAGAGGCCGGTCTCCGGATCATACACCGGCCAGCTGCTTTGATCGACTCTGTCGTACCAATTCTGGCCCCCCGGTAAGTTGTGCAATTCTGTCATCAGCATGTTGTAATCGCTTTCAAACTCATTGTCAAACATATCTCCCAGAAGCTTGTCGGAGATAAGGCCGGCGATCCCGCAAACAACCTGTCCCGCCAGGGGTACCAGGTTTGTGGCGGTGCCTACGCCATCCTGGACAAAGCCCAGGGTTTTGTCCATCAGAATTTCCTTGCCCATTCTAGAGATGCGGTTGTCGTAATATTCCTGCAAATGCGGTTCCAGGTTGGGACGAATATTTTCATAATCATTCAGCAGTTGAGCCATTTTGGCAGATTTGGACAAATCGCCGAATGCATCGGTCAGGTCGTCTATATCGCTTGCCACCTCGATGGTGTTTTTGACAAATCCAAGCGCGCCGGCAGCCGCAACAGCCATGGTCCGCATTCCGTTCTGCTTACCGGCAGCCACAAAATCCTGTTGCGGGAAAAGCCCTCTGTCCAGATAGCCTGTAATCACGTATTTGCCGTTCACGAGCTCAGCGGAGAAATCATAGCCGTACATCCCGTTCCCCAAGTGGATGCGGTTTTGGGCATTGGCCGGGTCGAAGGGCACCGTTTCCGCTTTCATGCTGACCGTGCCATAACCCTCCTTATCACCGTCCCGTACAGATATTTTAACTTCAGGGAGAAGAAACTCGCTGAGATAGCCGTCCGAACCAAAGGCATAGCGGATATCGTCCTTGGCATTTTCACCGCCTGTAAACTCGACGTCCGCCTTCTGCAGATAGTCCGGGGCTCTACCGAAATCATGCCTTAAGATCTCCTCAGGCTGCGTGGTTTCCTCGTCATATTCCACCGTAATCAGGGGTTCCGTATAGGGGACGTGCGCCTGGAATGCGCCGTTTTCAAAGATGGCATCCCTTCCTGCTATCCTGACGTTATTGACCTTATCATTGTCTTCAAAGCTGATGCGTACCAAGGAATCTGCTATGACAGTGATTACGAACGGAAACTCGATAAAATTATGCTGCGGCTTGATATTTACACTCATCCAACCCTGGCTCATCACCAAGTCCGCAATTTTCGTGCCTTTACTGCCAACCAGCACTACAGCCTCGGCAGTGTACGGCAAACCGTCAACCATGCTTATCGCCGTCAGCCGGTGATAAATCGGTGTTCCCCTGTCCGGCAAGACTACGTTCATAGTCCAGACACCGGAGGGCGCAGACTGGGTTTCCCCTATTTTCAGATTACCGTCGTAAAGCTCCACTGTTTGATTGGCGGGTGCCAGGCCGCTCAGAGTGACAGGAGCGGATTTATCAGCCTCTCTGATCATCGGCGGGGCGTTAAGGGTGATGAATCGGCAAGGGATTTCGACAAAGCCGATATTCTCAGAAACCGGATTTCCCCCAACAGTAAAATGCAACTCGGCGCTGGCACTGGTACTGTTAAATTCAACCTTCGAATCGAGCCGGACCTGATAGGTCAAGACCCCTGCCGCCCCTTGGATGCTGTCCTTTAAATCTACTGTTATTATGTTTCCATTAATTGTCGGCTGCACCGAACCCGCATTGCCCCTTGTGCTCCGGTGAAAGACTGAGCCGTCCACCAGTTTGGCATCGCGCGGGATATAAGCCACCAGGTCCAATTTGTCCCCGTCAATGGTTTTCAGGTTATCATAATCATAACCAACCCGCAAAGTAACCACCGAGCCCGGGATAGCCGCCTGCTGACTGCAGGTAACACTGCTACCCGCGTTCCGTTTGAAATATGGGTCTAATTCCGGATAGCGGAGCCGGATCGTGCCGAGATCGTAATCTTCGCCATCCAAGACCTCAAAATATTCGGTAACATAGCAATCCGGGTAATTTTTCCAGTCCTCAAGATAACTTGATATTATTGTCCTTTGCCAGGAAAATGCCGCACTGTAGCGTCCGGGCGGTACCGAATAAGATATTCCCGGAGCTGTTGTTATGTGCCACCAGAGCAGTCTTCCATTTTCATCGAATAGAAACATATATCTGGCTTGGCCGAGCCTTGAACTGCCGTCCAAATCAGCAAACCGGACGTTTATCTTGGGTTGTTCAGCTAATTGTGTTAAGACAACGTTTACTTCGGCATAGTTATTCTCATCCAGCTTGACTATTTTCGTAGCCTGCCCGAAACCAAATTCTTGGCCGTCAACGTTAATCTCGATCTCATCGCCCGGTACCCCTTCTATTGTACAATTGCAGTCTGATATTGAGCCCTTTTTATTATTACTCAGATTTTTTGCAGAAATATCAAAAATTGATACGATTCGCCAATTCAGGCCTAACTGGACCGTGTTGCCGTGAATATCCTTTGTTTCCACATTTATTTTGACTCTGGCGTTTAAAGGAAGTTGCACGTTAACAGTATTGACGACTCCTTCTTCTAGAGCCAGCGGTTTTTCAATTCTATCGAAGCATTTTATAAATAATACTTTATCGGCATTTTTGGGAACTTCCAGGGTATAGTATCCGTTTTCGTCCGTTGACGTGGTTATGGATATGTCTGTTCCGTCTGCCGCAGTTAGCGGCACCTGAACAGTAACCTGCTCGATGGGCGTGCCACTGGACCCCGTTACTGTACCTTCAAGGGTTACGGCCGGGACTTTTTTCAGGCGGATTACGATGATGTTCTCACCTACGGTCAGAGAATTGGCAGCTACTACTTCGGTCTTACTCTCGTACAGAGTGTGAGTGGCAATTAGTTCCAGCCCTTGGTCTCTCCTCAGGTTTTGGGCGAAGTAGGCGCCGGACGTGGCGGCATAGCCGTCGTTGTCGGTCAGAGCGGACAGATTGTAATCCCGCGTACCGTTAAGATAAATAAGCAGAGGGCTTCTAACCAGGGCCTTTTCTATAGGTTCTCCGGTTTCGTCATCCACGACCCTTACCTTAAGATGGGAGAAGGTGTCAATGGTGTATTGATACACGCTCTCCAGCCCGTCATTAACGGCAACGGTTCCCGGATCTTCATAAATCAGGTATTCCTTGTAATGTTTAAGTTCATAAGATGCCGCTTGGAAATTATCGTCCCCGGGCACACCCTCAATCATAAATTCGTTCGGTTTTGCCGGATCTTTCGTTTCAGAAGTAAATGATAACCAACTGTTTGTTTTATGGGCAACGACAAAACTGTCCTTCAAAAGCTCATGATAGATCTTTACTTGCTCACTGTCCAAGCCGGCGGGGGGCTGTACGGTCAGTTTTATCCGGCCTGCAACCCGGTAGTTCATATAAACGTTATAAGGAGAGGGATCATCCGGCTTCAGTTTTCCGACCAAGGCCGTAACTTCGCAGATTCCTTCGTTTAAGGTGAAATCGGCAGTATATTTTTTACTGCCTGGGGAGGTTTCCGTTAGAGATAGCGATAAGGTTTTATCTACCCTAGCTGTAAGATCCCATTCATTTGTATCTTTGCGAGCCCATTCCTTATAATGCACCGTCACCTCCGGCGTAAGGCCGGATTGGTTGGAGGTCATTTCGATCTTAACCGTATCCCCCATAAAGAGATAGCCTTCCAGGGTATAACGCGGCGCTTTCAGCCCAAGGCTTACTATCTCCGGTACAATCTCCGGAAGGGTGGTGACCGTCAGGCTGGGTCCGTCGGTTGTCCACTGGTTGTTGCCGTCTCCGGCTTCCACCCGGAAAGTATACTCCGTCTCGGCTGCAAGACCGGTGATTTCACAGCCGGTAACATTGCCGGCAACCGTCTGAACCAGTACATCGTTCTGATATATCTTGTAAGCTGTCACACCAAGATCGTCTGTTGCCGGAGTCCAGCTTAGTTGAACAGAGTTGCTGGTTATGTTACTTGCAGTTAAGGTGCTGCCTGCAGGCCAGGTAGGTGGACTGTTAGTCTGCGGAAGGGTCGTAACTCTCACTGACGGACCGCCGGTTGTCCACTGGTTGTTGCTGTCTCCGGCTTCCACCCGGAAAGTATACTCCGTCTCGGCAGCAAGACCGGTAATTACACAGCCGGTAACATCGCCGGCAACCGTCTGAACCAGTACATCGTTCTGATATATCTTGTAAGCTGTCACACCAATATCGTCTGTTGCCGGAGTCCAGCTAAGTTGAACAGAGTTACTGGTTACGTTGCTTGCAGTTAAGGTGCTGCTCGCCGGCCAGGTGGGTGGAGCATCTTCGGTATATATGATGTTTACCTTTAACTCCGCACTTACGTACCTGCTGAATTTAAGGGTAAATATTTCTTGATCTTTATCTATAAAATTAAAGAGTTCTTTTCTTAAGGTTAAATAATATTTGCCGTCGCTATCATCCTTGCCAAAATCGTAATGCTCACCATCGACATAATAGGCGCCATTGTCATAATATATTTTGATAAGCTCCAGAACATTTCCCAACCATTTAACTTCAATTCTTATGTCCTTTTGGTTGACTGGATTTTTATCAAAATATGCTGTTGTGGGATCAAGTTCAACACCCTCCTGAAAAGCCAATATCATTAAGGCCGTTGAATACCTCGAACAGAACTGGAATGAAGCTTATAACTTAAATTTAGTGGCCAAAATTGCTAAGCTAAGTCCGTCTCATTTTTCCCGTGTGTTTAAAAGCGAAATGGGGATTACACCGTACCAATATTACCAGAAACTTAAAATAGAGCATCTTATGGAAAAGCTAAACGATACCACCATCAGCATAAAAGAAGCATTTAAGTCCTGTGGGCTAAAATACTCCGGGCAATCTTTTGCCGCCTTTAAAAAGCATGTAGGGGTTACGCCTTCACAATACATCCTGGTACATGCTGCTGATATCAAGCTTTTCGATTTTGTAATGCTTCTTAATGGATTTGACAGGCACCCTAACATTCGGCACAGCAATGCTTTGCCCTTGGAAGACTTTTCTGACCAAATCCATCAACCCGCTCTTCTGGACCTCCAAATCCCGGAATATATTATATTTGCCGATTACTAAATCTTTGTCTTGAATTCCAAATTGAGCCAACATGGCCCTATTGACCATAACCGTAGTCCCATCCCGTGCAAAAACCTCAAGGGGATACGGAAGATGCTCAATAATCTTAAAAAAAGCTCTTTCCTTCCCCGGACAGCCTGGAAGGAGGTCTGGACTATATTAAGTTCTTCATTAAATTCTTCCTGATTGAAGTCAGTCTTTTCCTGCAAGGATGATAAACCTCCTCTTTGGAAATTTTTTCTATAACCATTATACCACAGAGTATGTACTTGCCATATTCAATTTTAAAACTACACCTTCAATCATATCTCAATAAAGCCGAAAGGCGTAGAAGTTACTCCCCAACTTAAGATCAGCCCCGGCGCTGATCTTTTCCCGCAGAAGCGGTGAATCCACCCTGACCTGATAGGTCAATACTCCTGCCGCTCCTGCAATGTGATCTTTCAAATCAAGCGTAATACTGTCAGCACTAATCACCGATTGAACAGGATCGGCACTTCCCTTTGTACTCCATTGCTGAACCGAGCCTTCCACCAGGGTGGTACCGTCCGGGATCTGAGCGATCAAGTCCAGCATGCTGCCGTCCAGGTCTCTAAGATTATCATAGTCATACCCCACCCGCAAATGCTATTCCTGGTCTTGTTATACACGAAGATACACAAATCATGGTGGAGGATCAGATTAAAGTCCGTCTCCGTGACATTGCCGTAATGATCTACTAACACCGGATACACTCTGACTCTGCCGTCAAAGGGAGGAAATGTAAAGTCAAAAGTATTGGTGCCGTCCTGCAACACCAGAGATTTGCTGTGTTCCTGGTCTGCTACGCTGAAAGTTACTGTCCCCGCCACTTTGGGAACTTGCATGGTATAAAAACCATTCTCGTCCGTTAGCGCAGTCAGGGATTTATCGGTCCCAACAGAAGCAGTTAAGGGCTCGTGATGCCAGTTATGATTCTTACGTCGATGCCACCCCCGCCGCTTCCGTCACCCTGGGCGTAAACCGCTCCCCCGGCCGGAAGGATGGTCAGGATCAGAAGAAAGGCCAAAAATACCGAGAAAACTTTCTTCATTTCACTTCCTCCATCACGATCACAATATTTGCTTGTCAGAATCCTTTGGCTGCGCCGGCATCTGCCTTATCTGTAAAGTTTTCGGGTATTTGAGAAAAGACCGAAGCCTTGGGCATAACCTCCTTTCTTGCGCCGCATCAGGGCTTCCATGCCATATAGCAGGATAACGGCAATGGACGTCCCTTCCGTTTGCCTGGTATCTTCTGCAAGAAACTCTCTTCCGCTATAAAATACTGAATTCCGGCTTTTCCGTATATACAATCCCGTGCTATGATATATCGAATAATGCTGTTTTGCTTGCAAAAATTTAGGAAGGTCCTTTTAGAGAATTACAATATTTGGTATAATTTTGTTATTGAACAAACACAAGGAGGTTCCTATGGAAGGCCAAGGATCAGTCCGGCAACTCTCCAAGATGACACAATTGGCAAGGGCCGATAATCTTGAAGCATTAGCGGCGAAAATATTGGACTCCTTTCCGTTCCCCGTTCAGATCTTTGACTCCGACGGCACTGCAATCATGATCAACCAAGCCGGGTTAGAGATGTTTGGCATCCGTGAGGAAGAGCATATCGGCATTTATAATGCTTTTCAAGATCCACTGGTCAGAGACAACGGTGTTATGGATCAATTGAAGCAAGTGCTGAAGGGAAAAACCGTTTACCTGCACAATTTTCTTGGTTCCTATCAGGATATGATCAAGTATTTTAACTCTAAAGACCGGGACATCAAAACCATACAAGCGGACATAACTTGCTTTCCTCTGCTGAAACCGGACGGCACAGTAGACTGCTTTATTGCTATATTTTTTATAAAGAAAATATACTGGTTCAGGGATGAGATCCGAAAGGGCAAAGAATATCTTAATAAGCACTGGCAAGGGAAGTATAACGTCAGAAAGGTTGCCGAAGCGGCCAATTTAAGCGTTTATCACTTCATAAGGCTGTTTAAAAAACACCTGGGGATAACCCCTCATGATTACTATCTCAATGTTAAAATACGCAAAATTCAAGAGCAACTGCAAGACCCCAACCTGACAGTTGCTGAAGCCTTTGCCGCATGCGGCGTCGATTATCACAGTCATTTTGCCAAGGTGTTTAAAAAGAAAACCGGGCTCTCCCCTTCACAATACCGGAAAATGGCACTACAAGAAAAATCCGATATCCTTGATATCACCTAGTTAAGTTCCAGGCAAATCTGTACCAATAAATAACCCGAGGACCTTACCTCGGGTTTTTCCTTTGCCAAAACCTGATTAAAAAGTTTTTTATGCTTAAAAATTAAAACAATTCTTCGCTGGGAGTGTATTCCAAGTCTTGCGCCTCGGCAACAGCCTTGTAAGTCAATTTCCCTTTATACACGTTCAAACCTTTACGCAAGGCCTCATCTTCTTGCATAGCTTTTTCTGCCCCGCAACTAGCAATTTTTAAAGCATAGGGCAAGGTGGCATTGGTCAAAGCCATGGTGGAAGTCCGGGGCACAGCGCCGGGCATGTTGGCTACCGCATAGTGGATAACACCATGTTTAACATAGTAAGGATCGTCAAGAGTAGTAATCCTGTCCATGGTAGCGATTGAGCCACCCTGGTCAATAGCCACGTCCAAAATCACTGCTCCTGGTTTCATGGTTTTAACCATTTCTTCAGTCACTAACTTAGGGGCTCTAGCCCCGGGAATCAACACTGCCCCAATGACCAAGTCGGCACTTTTCACAGCCTTTGCTATGTTATAGCTGTTAGACATTAAAGTTATAATCCGACCTTTAAAAATGTCATCCAGATAGGCTAAACGAGCGCTGCTGATATCCACTACTGTAACTTGCGCCCCCAGGCCAACAGCCACTTTCACAGCGTTAATACCGACTATACCTCCGCCGATAACCACCACTTTGGCCGGTTCCACGCCGGAGACACCGCCTAAGAGCACCCCGCGCCCGCCATTGGTTTTCTCCAAGAGATGTGCGCCGACCTGAATGGCCATCCTTCCGGCTACTTCGCTCATTGGCGAAAGCAAGGGAAGTGAATGGTTTGGCAATTGTACGGTTTCATAGGCTATGCCAATGACCTTGGCTTTAAGCAACGCTTCCGTCAGGGCCGGGTTCGGCGCCAAATGCAAATAAGTGAATAAGATCTGATTTTCCCTCAAAAGAGCGTATTCTGATTCCAAGGGTTCTTTAACTTTGATAATCATATCCGCAACAGCGTAAACCTCTTCAGCCGTATCCAATATCTTAGCGCCGGCTTTAACATATTCCTCATCGGTAAAAAAACTGCCTAGCCCGGCAGACTTCTCGACATAGCAAGTGTGGCCGGCTTTAACCAGCGCGTCAATACCGGCCGGAGTCATTCCAACCCGGTTTTCCTGTGGTTTAATCTCTTTTGTTACTCCAATTATCAACTTCTTTTCCCTCTCCCTATTTTTTATTATCTTAAGGCCGATTACATGGATCGGTTCCTGTCTCTCACTTTTCTTTTTACTTTATTAACTTTACACTTAAATTGGCTATCTGACAAGATGGCTATACCATTCCTTTTTCTACAAAAAGGTATTGCATATAGGCATCTCTCACCTGCCCGGAGAGCAGCCTCGATATGGGGACTTTTTGCCTGGCGTAAGTAAGCAGCTCCTTGGAGCCCAATTCCTGGATATAACTCATATTTACTATGTAAGAACGATGCACTTTTATAAACTCGTCCCGGCAGAGCAGCTTGGTTTCAAAATCAGAATGGGAGCCGTATATCTTTGACACTACCGTCTACAAAATGAAAAAAGAGTTTTTTGCTAAGAACCTCCAAAAATGATCCGCATGTTTCCTGTATCCCTAATTGCGGGGATGCTGGGTTTCCGACAAAGAGAATACCTGGAGGAACAGGAAGCCAAAGCGGATATGCCCAAGATGGCATGAGCGTGAGGCGAACTATGGAAATTGAAAAAAACCTTCGGAAGTCTGTAAAGAACCTGCTGTCCTTGTTTAAGGTTTTCTTTCTCGTAGGTTTTATTTTTGCAGGTATTTTCCCTGGGTCGGTCCAAGCCCAAAACAAAATTAACAGTATTGATATTGATGCGGTTATTTATGAAGACGGGTCCATGTACGTCACTCAGGTCTGGGACGTAGATTTTGAGGAAGGTACAGAAGCCTATATTCCTATGCAGGCACCCTCATATCTGACTATCAGTGATTTAAGGGTAGCCGACGGAAACGGTGAATATCAGGTTCTGGAAAAGTGGAACCTTGACGCCGGTTTTAAGGAAAAAGCCCGTAAATGCGGTATCAACTACACTTCTGACGGTTATGAAATCTGCTTCGGCATAAGCGAATACGGCCATAACCGCTATGCCATTGAATACCGCCTGGCGAATGTATTTTTATTTTTGCAATGATTCTGTTTCTGATCTTGTTCGTTAACAAGCTGAGTAAGAAAAAGGCCCGTCCCCATCCTCTTAAACGGCGAGGAATACAACTTAAGCGTGGTCTATGACTTCAACACTGAAGAATACTATATCGAAGGCGCCAGAAAAGCGCTGGACGAAAGCGGCGCGGCTGACAAAAACCTACGCTACCTGGTGGAAGGGGATGAAATCCAGACCATCCACTACGCCAATATTTTAAGCGAGGATAGTGACGAACTGACCCCTGTGCCCGTGGACACCATCAAGGTCACCCCGGAAACCTCCTTTGCGGAAATTGAGCTGGGGGACGGGATGTTTATCATGATCTTCGAAATGAAGGATGCCCAAGGCAATGTAGCCTACTCCGTCCCGATCACCTTTGAAACCATCGACGGAGAGATCTTCACCAGTGTAGAGTAAAGATAAATATCCACTTTAATTTTAAGTAACTAAACAGCCTTTGCTTCATAAAGGAATGCCGCCGGGTGCCAACAAATAGGCACCGGCGGCATTTTCCCTTTTATAAAAGCCAACAAACTATCCGGTTGGTTCCAAATATACTTTGAATAAATAAACGGCAAGAAGATTAGTATACCCTGACATTTTGCTTTTGCAAAGCTTCTTGTACCTTCGAAATATCCACTTTACTTGTAGATGTCCCATCCTTGACAGATATGGCGGCAGCAACTCCGGCTCCCTGGCCGGTCAGAATACAGCAGCTCATATTGCGGAAAGCGCTGTGGGCGGTAATATCTCCGGAAATACACCTTCCTGCTACAAGAAGATTATCTATCTTTTTCGGCAGAATAGACCTATAAGGAATTTGGAAATAGCGACCGGTAGTAGGTATCCATAACCTGCCGTTCCCATCAATAAATTCCGGATAAATCCCGATGGAGTCTTCAAACCTTGCCTGATTCATGACATCTTCACCGGTTAACCTGTAATGGCCTTCGATTTGCCGGGACTCCCTGGTGCCTAAAGCCATCCCGAAGTTCCTGAGGCGGGCATTTTCAAAACCTGGCAGATAGCGTCTAAGGGCTTCGATACCTTTGATAACGGCTTCTCTGCCATCGATCTCTGCCCGGGTCAAATCTTCCACGTTGGTACAATCTATCCCCGTGATATGAACGGCATTAATCTGGGTTACTTCTCCTTCCGGAGTGACCGAACTGTATGTCCCGCCGTAACCTATATGATCCGGCTTCTGCAAAAACCCGTCGTTAAGAGCATCCTGAAAAGGCTTCATTAGATATGGGCTGAACATATCATCTTCTTTGCCATTGGTTTGAACCTTCCAGACTCCTTTCCAGTCAGCATAGGTGGGTTTAAGTTCTTCGTGGATATAGCGAAGGAACTTCTCCGTATTTACTCCCCGGCAATGGAATAACTGGGTTGTAAACTGAAGTCTCTCCCTCTTGGTAAAGGGCGCCCCGGCTAAGGCAGCGATATCCCCGTCTCCTGTGCAGTCGATTACCCGCTTGGCCAAGATTGCCAGTCGGCCCGATTTGCTTTCGGTAATGATGCCTTTAATCACGCCGTCTTCCACTATGGCTTCTACGGCATAACAGTGCAGCAAAGGTCTGACCCCTGCTTCTATAACCAGCTTATCCGCAACATATTTAAACATTTCGGCATCAATTGCTTCGCTGTTGGATTGACACTCTTTAGTACTCGCTCCCAGAGCCCTTGCTCTGTCTTCAAACTCAAAAAGCAATCCTCCCGCTTCTACAGTCCCTTCATGTCTATACCAGGCTACTCCTTCAACTCCGACTTGAGTTATAACGCCGCCGAAACAGCCATAACGCTCCACCAACATGGTGCTTACACCTTCCCGGGCGGCAGCTATGGCTGCGGCTAATCCCGCCGGCCCTCCCCCGGCCACTAAAACATCGGTCTCAGCCAACACCGGTATTTTTTTCGGGGGTTCATTAATGAATTTCATTATAATCCTCCTATTTTTTATATATTTTATTTTAACTATTTGAATCTTTAATCAATTTTCTTTAATATTTTTTCTTCTTAAAATTAATGCTTTTACTTTATCATTTTACTTTGTTATTTGGTTTTACTCTATCACAATTTTTATTTCTACATCTATTATTGTTTTTACTCTTTAAGCATCATCGCCAATAATTCCAAGGGATGAGAAGTGGGGAGCTTAGTAAGATGTTTTATCTGAACGGAACACATCCCGCATTCAGTAACCACTTCCCTATAATTTGAGGCTGCAATAGCTTTTTTAAGGTTCATCCCTATTTCCTCAGCAATACCGTGCTTTTCGGTTTTTAAGCCATAGCTGCCTGACAGGCCGCAGCACCCCGCTTCCAGAGGAGTAATGTCTAAGCCGAACTGTTTAAGCAAGCTCAAACCTGGGGTTCCCAACCCGGAAGCCCGGAGGTGGCATGGTTCGTGGTAAGCAAGTTTTAGTATATTCTTCCCGCTGGCGGAGATAAGTCCTGCAAGCTGCTTCTCATGCTTGAGCAGGAACTCTCCCGCATCCAGCATGGCTGAACTAAACTCAGTGTACTCCTCCATTCCCAAGATATTTTTATATTCTTCTTTAAAGGTCAGCAAACAGCTGGGGCAGCTGAATAAGAGCGCCATACCCGGTTTAAGATACTGCTTTAAAATCCTTAGATTAGCCTCTGCAAATCTTCTGGTGTCCTTTAAACGGGCATTGGATATTGAAGGTTGTCCACAGCACTTAAATTCAGGGATTATGACTTTATAGTTAAGTTTAGCAAGAATCTTGACTAAAGCCATCCCCACTTCCGGCTTATTGTATTGGGTAAAGCATCCTGGAAAATAGAGCACTTCCTTAGGAGTTTGGGTAAAGACAGGCTGATAACCTTTTAAAGATTTGCGCAGGGTTGTTTTGCTATAGGCAGGCATAGGCGCTTGAGCTGCTATCCCCACTGTTTTTTCCATGATTTTGCGGACCGGCGGCAATGCTGTTATTAAGTTCCCCGCTTGGGGCCAGATATGCATAAGTTTACCTAATATTGAATTGTTGGAAAAGATTATTTCTCTTAAACCTAACCCTTTTCGGGGAAGGTCTCCCTTGGTGAGCTGGTTCAGCGTTCCGACAAGCACTCCGGAAGGACATACAGTCTCACAGGTCTTGCAGTTAGAACAATAGTTAACCGCCGGGTTAGGCTGTTCGCCGGTCTCTTGGGCTATCCTCAGCCGGTCAACTCCCAACTGCTTGGGACCGGGGAATCTAGGATCCACTCTTGTCACCGGGCAGCTGTCTACACATATGGAACACTTAAGGCAATTATTCAAGGCATCCATTTGTTGTTTAGTTATGTTCATATTCTATTACCTCACTTAGACGATTAGAGGGCGGTTAGGCTAAACTAGCCGCCTTATAACCGGTGCTCAAAGCGACTCCCAAGCCACTCTTCTCAGCAGCATAATTACTATGGGCCAAAATGCTTCCAACCGCATAAAGATTGTTGACGCCTTTTAATGGGCGTAACTCCCCATCAACTTCCAAGCCGGCATTTAAAAAAGGCATTCCTTCAATTGTTAAGAAACAAGCTTCGTGGTCCTGCTGTTTGTATTCCACCACAGGCAGCTTGAAAACCGGTTCGCAAAGAGAGTCTTTTTTGGCCAGAAGGCCTCCTCCCATAAAGGACCCGGTGGCAAGGATAAAACTTTCTGCTTCAATCTGACGGGTATTATTTGAAGAGTCTTTAACCGCAACGGAGCTGATTCTACCGTTTTCAATTGTGTAGCCTGTTACTTCAGAGTTGTGGTAAAACTCTGCCCCTTTCTTTCTTAAATAGGATATTAAGGCTTTATTTAAACGTTGTCCCGGAATGGAGGGCGGTAAGCCTGGGACTTCGATTACCTGAACAGCCAGGGTTTTGGTTATTTTATTGTAGATGTCAAAATCCCTTCCCAGAACGGCAGGGAAGACCACAAGTACACTCTCGTCGTAATTTCCGGTTTTTAGACCGCTTGCCGTAAGCGTCCCATTAATTTCGTCCGCTACTCTGTCCAAGACCTCTTTTCGTTCCAACAAGTAACTGAGATGATTTGAGCGCAGGGCTTCCGGGATTCCCAAATCGATTGTTAGCGGGACCTTTACTCCTTTCGGCAATGAGGTGTTTTTCAAGTTATCCAGAAACATCTCCGGGAAAAAATCAAGGTAATTCTTGAATCCTACAGCGATTATTGTCCTAATCTTCTCAGGTTCTTTGACCACCATGCTGGGAGGAATTAGAGCAGTAATCCGTTCTGTACCAAGGGCGGTAAGGACTTTGCGGTTTTCGTAAATATTTCCGATCAGAAAATAGCCTGAAGCCTGTAAAATCTTTTTCAAGAAGTCTACGCTTTCGGGCAGGACGTCTAAGACCTTAGCATAAGGATGCTTAGGGTTACGGAGCACTAATTTCCTGATCTCTTCAAAGGGATTTGCCGCAAAAACTTTGGGGTTATCAAGCTGATACCCCCAGAGATCGATACACCCTGAAGTAAGGGGTAGCATTCCTTGGCCTTTGGTGATAATAAGGGTGTTTCTCTTCCTGGAAACGGCTTTGGCTGCCGCTACTAAGCCGCTCATGCCGGAGCCGATAACTACTACATCATATTTCATCGGTCACTTCCACCCTTTCCAAGTTAAAAATTGTACTGTAAACTCCCAATGTTAATTCACTTTCTTTTATCTGAGATTCCCAAAGAAGAGTCCTCTGCCCTTTAAACCTTCTTTCTAAAAAGTTTCCTAGCTGATGCAAAGGATGCTCAGGTTTCTTTTTCAGACTCTCCCAGGCTGTACCTAAGCTGCGGAAGGAACAATACAACCCTTGGCAAGTCCCCATGCCTATCCTGGTTTTGCGCCGTAGATCATCGAGATTATTGGTGCTCTCCCAACTTGCAACTTCTTCAACTTCAGCAAAACTGACATCTTCGCATTCACAGAGGATTATGTTTTTCTCAGGATGTTTTTCTAAATACTGCTCAATTTTCGTCCCTTCTTCTCCGTACCTAAAAATCCAGGGATTTATTTTGCCCTTTTTCTCTTCAGTTAAAGCCGGGTCTACAAGGGGAACCTGGGCGGTGGTACAGAGCCGCTTAATACCCATCTCTTTACAGAGATAATCTACTGTCTTTTCGGCTATTAAGCGATAGGTAGTGAGCTTGCCCCCTACAAGGCTGATGAAACCCTTCAAACCTTCTAATTTGTGATCCAGGATTACAAAATCCCTGGAAATATTGCGACCGTCTTCCCCTGAATCACTATTACCGGCATAAAGAGGTCTTACTCCCGCGTAGGCTCTTAATAACCTGTACTGATCAATATTGGGCAACAATTCTTTTCCGGCTTTGAGGAGTATTTCCACCTCCTCAGAAGTCGGCTTAGCCGAATCCGGTTGGTCAACATTAATAGAGGTGGTTCCAAGGATAGTTACAGTATGATGTGGTACAATGATATCTCCGTCATCGGGGGGTCTTAAGCGGTTAAGGACTTTAGGGGTTAGGCGTAAGTTAAATACTAAAAGCGACCCTTTGTTTTTGGTTATCTTCAGTTCCATCCCACCCAGTTTAGCCACTTCATCAGCCCAGGTCCCGGCTGCGTTGATAATATAATCACATTCCCAATAGGATTTTTCTCGGGTAAGAGTATTAATTACTTCAGCTCCCACTACTTTGCCGTTTTCAATTTTAAGACCGGTTAATTTGGTATAAGTGAGGACTTTGGCGCCATATTTTATAGCCTGATGGACATTAGCCCAAACTAGGCGCGGCCCGTCAATAATGGCGTCGGGGACCAGGTAACCTTTTTTCAGATCTTTGGTAAGATAAGGGTTTCCCCGGCGAATCTCTTGGATTGACAGCTCCTTAAACGGGATTCCGGCTTGCTGACAGGCAGTCAGCCATTCTTCAACATATTTGTCTTCATCATTCTTATGCTGCAGGAACAAACCGCCGCTTTCTTTAACGCAGGTTGGGGCTATTTTCTTAAGAATTAGGTTCTCTGTTATGCACTCTTTGGCTGCAGAGGGATCTTTCACAGCATAACGGGCCCCGCTGTGCAGTAGACCATGGAACCTAAAGCTCGCACCATGAGCAAGATCCTGTTGTTCTACCAAAACAGCGTCAATTCCCCGCAAGGCCAGGTCCCTGATAATCCCTACACCGGTTGCCCCACCTCCGACAACCATAATTCTCGTCTTATTTACCACCATTGAAAATGTCTCCTTTAATGTCACCTTTAATGTTTACTTAAATATCCCCATAATGCCCATTAACCTTGCATAAATTATTTTTCAAATTGTCAATAACCATTAGGATAAGAAAATGAAAGAAATTTGCGAAAAAGCGTAGATATTCTTGATTATCCTCTATTAATCAAATAAAAAATCCTTATA
>DUML01000059.1 GCA_012839895.1 Peptococcaceae bacterium
AAATTTCGGTTAGTATTAGAGTAGACCATCGGTAAACACTCCTTCTTGGTTTGCTCTTCACTTACCAATTTCGGAGTTACCGATGGTTTTTCCTTTTACTTTTGCGAACTTAATTGTACTTCATCTTAATTTTAATTGGAAATCGAACCTAAGAATAAAACCAACGGGTATAGTACCATATCATGTTTCAAAATGCCAGAAAATTAAGCAAATATAATATGGACAAAAGGTGGCAGTCTTAGAAAGACTAACATATTATAAATTACCATATTATGTTATTAAAGGAGATATTTAGAGATGTTGTTTTATAAATTTAAAATTAATAAAGATAATAAGCATATAGTATTTGAAATTAATCCTTTCTACTTCAAGTACAAGTCTAAATTCTTCTTAAGAAGAAGGACAGAAAAAGAAAGCTCAAAAGACACAAATATAGAAACTGATTTGGAAGAGATTAGTTCAAAAGGATTAGAATCGGAAGAGTCTAAACTGGAAGAATTAAAACTCGAAGAACAAAAAATTGAGGATTCCAGTACAGAAATAGCCAGTAAAGAATTGCCAGATCAATTATTATCAAGTACAGGTGATAAAGACTTAGACAAAGTTATTGAACTAGCAGGTTATGCCTATGACCCTTCGCAAGATATCTTTTACTCAACGCTGAATCCATGGCAAAGAAGTGTTGGTTATTGCCGCTTGTACGATGAAGCTGCAGCGCCACTTGGAATGATCGTGGATTGTGAACCAATATATTTTCAATACGATAACAGAAAATGGATGATCTCTTTCTGGAAAGGCCAATATGATCTGGTTACTGGCGGTGAAATTGGAGTTTATACCAATGGGGTATGTTTGAATATCCCAGGCTTTTTCCGGGGAAATTTTTATGAAGCAGTTAGTGATGATGAACTTTTGCCAATGTCTTTTACTTTAAAGAAAAATAACCAAATACTATTTACAAGAAAAGGAAAACACTGGTGGTTAACCGGCTTTAAATTGGGTGAATTTGCCGAGCCTTCTGAATTAACTATGGATATTACGCTTACTTTTCCTAATGAGATCATGCGTGATGCCTTTTTAACCGGTTTTAGAAAAGTTGGCTATAAAAATGAAGAATTCACTGTAACCGAAAATACCGTAAGCTTTACCTTCGCCAAGCCCTATACAAGACAACCACTAACTCGTACCAAGGAAACTGATAAACTTATTCAAGGCAAGAATAAACTTTTATGTAATTTATATCAGAAAATAACGGCTGCCGGCAAAACTACCCCGGAAAAAATTAAAATTATAAAAGAACAAGCACCTGAGCTTTATGATAAGATTTTAAAATTAGGAAAGAATAAACAATTCTATGAAAAAACCTATGTATTAATCATGATATTTAAATTGTTTCTAACCATCTTTACGAAAAACAAAAATTGCGCCTAGATTATACCTTGTATGCAAATGTTGACAGTTATAAGCAAATAAGCAGACTGTGCTGAGCAAAAGGCACAATCTGCTGTACATATTTGTATATTTTAGACATAGTCAGTGTGGAAGGACTAAACCATACTTCTGGCAATAATTAAAAAATAGCTGTTTATACCATTTAACGGCAAGATAAAATTTAAACCAATTAGTTTGCGGAAAATCAGCCCCTAATTCCGCCCAAGCCACTTCCCTGCAGTTATAAACTTGGGGATTATAATTTTTGAAGGCTTCCTTTAACCATTTATTGTCTTCATAAATTACATACTCAAAGTCATTTTTGGCAAAAAGCCCCAGAGTAATGAGGGTGGATATCCAATTTAACTCCCTTATTCGATCTGTGTTTTCCAGGAGCAAAGTTTCAAATAAATAATCAAAATTATTAAATTTAACTTCAGGATCAAGATATTGGGGATTTAATCTCAAATAGTTCTCCAGATATATTTTGATTTTTTCAAAGGCACGTCGATATCTTAGTTTGTTATCTACCTCAGTTAACTTATAGGTACATATGAATTCATCACTATAATCATATTCATACGACCACACCAGATACGGGATATCTGGAAAATCTAAGGCTAATCCATGGCCATAAGCTGGAACAACATTATCAAATACTTCATCATATTTATCCTTGCTCACTAATTTAAAATAATACAAAATACGGTCTCGCAACCCTAAATACAGTTCACTTTTAGCTTTGCAATTATTAATATCATTTACTTTGCTTAACAAACCACTAAATCCCTGGTGAGAGAATGTATCAGCGTAAGCATGTAACACTAAGCCGAGCTTGATTAAATCAGGCGTTTTCAGAACATCGTTCAGTATTTCTAAAATAATAACTGATTCTTCCATACAGCGCAATTTCTTTGTAAAACTTTCACCCTTACAGCCTGGGACAAAATGAAAAGCGCAGGTATTATTAACCATTGATTCATAATTAAAAGTACTAATACGAAAATAGGAATGAGCAGTTGCCATATCGAAAAAAGCCGGACGACCGTCAATAAGGTCATAATTTATATCATCATAAACAGGATTTGCTATATACATTAAATTTATTTTGGCATCGTCCACAAATTGTGATGCATACGCTACCAAATGGGCACTTTCTTTCTTAAAACCACAAGCCCGACAAAAAGCTAAAAGTGCGTAATAATGTGAATCTCTTTTCAAAATCTTACCCCCAAATAAATTTAGGTTCAAAGACATCTATTACACACTACACTATTCGCCCGGCAAGATAATTGTGATATTTCCACATAAAAAAACGACTGGCTTCCAGCCAATCGCTTTAATATGTTATTTGTTTATTCTTTCGTTCCAGTGTAAATTCATTAACCTTGCATAAATTATTTTTCAAATTGTCAATAACCATTAGGATAAGAAAATGAAAGAAATTTGCGAAAAAGCGTAGATATTCTTGATTATCCTCTATTAATCAAATAAAAAATCCTTAT
>DUML01000125.1 GCA_012839895.1 Peptococcaceae bacterium
GTTATTGTCAATAGTTGTTTGCAAAAACCATACAGAACTCTTAATGGTAAGTGACAGTTTGATATTATGAAAGACTTTGGCGGGAATCAAGGGCGTGCGAAGCACGTTTATCGAAGGCGAAGCCGTAGACCCTTGATTCCCGGTCCTAGCCCAATATCCTTATTCATGGTGGTTTGGTCAAACCACCCGCCTTCCGGCGAGGACGGGGGTTGGGGCAGCGCCCCAACTTAAGCCGCATGCTGCCGATCCTCTTTCGTCAGTTGGAGAAGCTCTGGCTTAATGTAGCTGCGTCCTGTCGCCCACTCTTCGGAGTATTCTATGAGATAGGTCGTCACTAGGCGCACATAGGACTCCAGGCTGGGAAATACTCCAATAACGGCAGTACGTCTCCGAATTTCGCGGTTAAGTCGTTCAAGAATGTTGGTCGAGGAAATTTTGCGAGCATCGATTCGTTCGAAGGCATAGAACTGCAAAGAATCTTCAAGCCCAGCTTCCAAGACAGCAATGGCCTCAGGGTATTGGTTTTCATAGGTCTCCATCAGGCTCTTCGCATACGCTTTGGCACTTTCCATATCCGGTTGAAGCCAAATCTGTTTAAGTTTTTCCGCAAAAATGGCTTTTCCCTTGGCCGGAACGTGAGCCAGGATGTTGCGCATAAAGTGAACTTTGCAGCGTTGCCAGCTGCAGCCCACAAAAGAGCTTTGAATAGCTTTAGCCAGCCCTCTATGCGCATCGGAAACGACAAGCCAAACACTTTTTAGGCCTCGGTTTTTGAGTTTCTCAAATAAAGTTTGGTAAGTGACTTCAGACTCTTCATACATCGGCTCTATGGCTAAGATATCTCGTCGTCCGTCTTCGTCCAAACCGACCACTACAGCCACGGCCATATTTTTAACCTGGTGTCCCACCCGGATTTTCTCGTACAGAGAGTCTACCCATAGTACAGGATAAATGTCTTGCAGAGGTCGTTCCCGGAAGGCTTTCACTTGATCATTGAGCTCTTTGGTGATTTGAGAAACCTGGCTTCGGGAAATGGAATCAATACCCAGGCTTTTTGCTAATCGGTCGATTTTCCTGGTAGATACCCCGTTGATATAGGCCTCGTGGATCACATTCATTAAAGCAACTTCCGAACGTTTTTTCTCAGTCACGAAGAATGGGACATACCCTCCCTTACGAAGCTTAGGAACCAAGAGATACATGGTTCCCATGCGCGTATCAAACCGTCTGACTCGATAGCCGGAACGGTATCCTGAGCGCTGAGGGGTGCGTTCTGATTTAGAGGCATTGATTTTAGAAGCAACTTCAGCTTCCATGAGCTGTTCACAGAGCCATTTGAGCATTGAAAGCATCGGATCATCTTCAGTGATAAATTTTAATAGCATTTCTTCGAAATTTCGGTTAGTATTAGAGTAGACCATCGGTAAACACTCCTTCTTGGTTTGCTCTTCACTTACCAATTTCGGAGTTACCGATGGTTTTTCCTTTTACTTTTGCGAACTTAATTGTACTTCATCTAA
>DUML01000001.1 GCA_012839895.1 Peptococcaceae bacterium
TATAATAAAAAATATGGTTCCAGAGTACATAAAGGTTTTGCATTAGTTCAGGCCGAACTAAATGAATTGTTTGAAAACTAACTTATACATACAAGAAGTAGTTTACACAAACTTCTTGACACTATCGGTTTTGTCTTTTTAATGGCAAACAATGGGTCAGATTATCACATAATTAATTCCAAATACAATAATATTGCCCTACGTTATTTGTTGGGATTTCCCAGCTGTATAATATCTGCTGTTGCCTTGTTGCTGAATGCTTGGCTAATTGAAAGGACCAAGTCTATAAAAATATCTAAAAGATATCAAAAATTAGCTTTAATATTTGTTATCTATGGCTTTTTAGAAGGTTTATTAGTATCTAAAGCTGACTACTTTCCTGCTAATATCATTAATAAAGAATTATTTATCCATTATTTTGTATTTACTCCTTTATTAGTCAAAGCCTTTGTTGGATTTATAATTTATTATTTATTAATGAAGGTCATCGATACATTTAGCTGGGAACAGGAAGAAAAGTTAAGCCGTTTGGAAAAGCATAGAATCGCAACAATGGAAAGGAGAAAGCTTGGTAGGGAAATACATGACAGTATCATCCAAGAACTGTTTGCCACGGGGTTAAAAATTGAGTATTTAATGCATACTCAAGAGGGTCAAGCCAAGGAAGTTTTAGGACAGATTAAGGAAGATTTAAACAATACAATTACAAAAATACGCAATTTCATATCTTCCAGTTCTTTGGACAAAATTGAATTTGAAGATTTAAATAACAATCTTGAACAAATGGTACAAAGGTTTAATGAGAACCAAAGTATCAAAATTGAATTGGAAAGCACTATCTCACCGTATCAAATTGGCTATTTAACTCCGGAAAAGTCAACACAGATTTATTATGTTATCCAAGAGGCCTTGACAAATATTATCAAGCATTCTGATGCTGAATTCGCTCATGTCTTATTGGAAGCTAGGTATGATTATTTAGAGATTATCATTACTGACAACGGCAAAGGGATTTCCCCCGATAAATTAAATCCTAAAAAACAGCTTGGCTTAAGTTCCATGAAAGAAAGAGCTGAGAATGCGGGAGGCGCTTTAACTATTGAAAAGTTAGCGAGAGGGACCAGAATTAAAGTTAAAATACCTTGGGAGGAGCTGAAAAATGAAGAAAAAAATCAAGGTATTGATAGTTGATGATCATAGTATTGTACGGGATGGACTAAGACTTATCTTAGAATTAGATAGTCGCCTGGCAGTTTGTGGTGAAGCCAAAAGCCTTAAGGAAACTTTGGAGATGATTCCCAAAACTAATCCTGATGTTATTCTCTTAGACTTTAAGCTTCCTGACGGTGATGGGATTAATGGCTGTAATTGCATTAAAACCAGGTATCCTAAAATTCGCGTTATTATTTTAACAGCCTATTCCCAGGATCACTTAGTTATGGAAACCATTAGGGCCGGTGCAGACGGTTATCTATTAAAAAATATTAAAAGCGAGGAATTAATTGAAAATATCATTAGCGTCTATGAGGGTAACTCGGTATTGGACAATTCACTTACAGATACAATTTTTCAATGCATAGTTTCCCCTAATGAAAAATTTAATAGAGAAGATTGTAAACTCAGTTCCCGCGAGGCGTATATTATGGAAATGGTTAGTCAGGGTAAAGCCAATAAAGAAATTGCCGAAGCATTATCCATATCGGAAAAAACCGTTCGAAATTATATCAGCAGCATATTTAAGAAGTTAAATGTTTCCAACAGGACAGAAGCCGCTACCTATTGGCTGCGCAAAAAGAGCTTAATTTAAGGACATATGTACCTATTTATCGGGACAAAAGTCAGAATATTAAATATTTCCCCGGCATGTTAAATTTACACCTGGAGATTCTGCTTAGAATCTTCAAAAAAAGTGAATTATTAAGGGGAGATTTAAGGAAAATGCTGAAAAAAATCTTTGTTACGGTTTTAGCACTTATGTTATTATTTTCAATTATAGGCTGTAGCGGCCAATCAACTAAATCACAAGGCAAATATCAAGACGGCATCTATTTTGCCCAAGAAGATGAATTTGCCAGCTCCGGCTGGAAATACCTAGTTACTCTGGAAGTCAAAGGCGGTAAAATAGTTGCTGCTGATTGGAATGGTGTCAACAAGACAGGGGGCCCCGATAAAGATACTTTATCCAAGGCCGGGAAATACCCAATTGTTGCTAATGGCGGAGCCCAGGCTGATTGGCATGTACAAGCCGAAAAAGTTGAAGCGTATTTAATTGAAACTCAAGATCCAAGCAAAATCTCTTTTAAAGATGGTGAAGGCCATACTGATGACATTGCCGGTGTATCCATTAAAGTCAGTGAATTCTTTAAACTGGTAGAAAAAGCTCTGGCTAATGGGCCTGTCGGCAGAGGCAAATATCAAGACGGAGCTTATTATGCAGAAGAAGAAGGTTATACCAAGGATTGGAAATATACAGCCAGTTTGACGGTAGTTAACGGTTTTATTGTTGCCGCCGACTGGAACGGTGTGAACATTAACGGCGGTAAAGATAAAGATACCCTTTCTAAAGACGGCGAATATCCTATTGTTACCAATGGCGGAGCTCAGGCTGATTGGCATGTACAAGCTGAGAAAGCTGAAGCCTACTTGTTAAGCACTCAAGATCCGACTAAGATTACCTATAAAGATGATGCCGGACATACTGATGATATCGCCGGGGTATCAATCCATGTTAAAGAATTTTTTGAATTAGCCCAAAAAGCATTAGAAAATGGTCCTATTGCAGAAGGCCCTTATAAAGACGGATTCTATTATGCTCAACAAAAAGAGTTTACCAAAGGTTTTAAATATATGGCTCATATCGCCGTTAAAAACGGCAGGATTGTAGCCGCCGATTGGAATGGAATTGCCGAAGAAGAAGGTGCCCCAGATAAAGACAATTTATCCAAATCAGGTGAGTATGGTTTAGTTACTAAAGGCAATGCTCAAGCAGAATGGCATGAACAGGCTCAAAGAGCGGAAGCATATTTAATTGAAACTCAAGACCCGACTAAAATTAGCTATAAAGATGATGAAGGCCATACTGATGATATTGCTGGAGTATCAATCCATGTAAGTGAATTCTTTGAACTGGCCAAAGAAGCATTAAAAGATGCGAAATAGTACAGAATAACAAGTAATAAAATAAAAGCAGGAGCGGTATTAACTGCTCCTTCCTTATTGGCAATGGGGCTTAATGTTCCAGATTGAAAGCGGAATCCCATTTCTTTTAAAGCGAGGCTTTAAAGGAGGCTTTTATTGTGTTAGAGAAAAAAGTAAATGTAATCAAGTTATTGTGCTTTTTCTTAATATTTTTCAGCCTGCTGGGGTGTTCCGTTCTGAACAAAAACGCTAAGCAAACTGGGAACGAGCCCTTAGTGGAAACTGCTTTTCTAATGGGGACAATAGTTAAGATTTCAATTTACGACCATATAGAAGATAAAACTATTTTTCAGAAAGTTTTTAACCGCATCGCAGATATTGAAGCTAAAATGACTATTAACTCGGCTACGGGACAGAGTGAGATTATTAATTTAAATAATGCGGCCGGAAGAGAATCATGTAAGTTTAGTGCCGATACTTTTTATGTTTTGGAAAAAGGGAAAAATTATTCGGAGCTTTCCGGCGGACTTTTTGATATAACAATTGGCCCTTTGGTTAAACTCTGGAATATTGGAACAGAAGCGGCAACTGTACCCCAAGAAGCAGAAATCTTAACCAAATTACCATTGGTTAATTATCATAATCTTATCTTGGATAAAGATAAACAGACAGCAAAGTTAATCGTTCCCGGCATGATAGTCGATTTAGGAGCTATTGCTAAAGGATATGCAGCTGACGAAGCTGCGAAAATACTTTTGGAAAATGGAATTAAACATGCCATAGTTAATTTAGGCGGTAATATTCTGGTTTTGAATACCAGACCTGATGGTTCCGCTTGGAGGCTTGGCTTACAGGATCCCTATGAACCGCGTGGTGATTACATGGGTATTGTCAACTTGAAAAACCAAACACTTGTATCCTCCGGAACTTACGAAAGGTATTTAGAACGTAACGGCAAAAGGTATCATCATATCTTAAATCCAAAGACAGGCTATCCTGAAGATAATGGATTAGTAAGTGTATCCATTATTACAACAAGTTCAATCGATGCTGATGCTTTGTCAACGGCAACATTTTTACTGGGGTTGGAAAAAGGCTTAGAGTTAATCGAAAAGCTCCCAGACACTGAGGCCATTTTCATTACAACAGACAAAAAAGTTTATACTTCATCGGGAGTCAGTGCAGCAGATTTCGAAATTAAGAAGAATGAATATCAATTACAAAAAAAGTAAAGCGGTGACCCTATGAAGCTAAAAAAAGGTGACTTTATTTTAATAATACTGTTAATTACAGCTATTTGGGGCTGGTTTGTCAAAGACAGTTTTTTTCTTGACAGCAGCAGCAAACAGGCAGTCATAAAAGTAAATAGCGAGGTTCACTCTATTATCCCTTTAGAAAATGAATCAAGGGAAATAAATGTAAATCTTGGCAAGGACTATGTTCACGTTAAGATTGAACATGGCTTAGTTTGGGTAGAAGATTCTTCTTGTCCTGATAAGGTCTGTATTCGAACAGGTAAAATATCCAAGCCGGGCCAAAGCATAGTTTGTTTACCCAATAAAACAGTTGTTACCATTGAAGGTCAAGGAGAATCAGTTATTGATGACTTAAGTTTCTAAAATGTTTAAATTCCGGTTTTGCAGTTATTAAAGAGAAGATTAACAGGAATAGAACAGGACAAATGTAACTAGTTGCGGGACAAATGTCAGAATATTAAAAGCTTTCATTTCATGATAAATTAACACTGAGAAATTTTGAGTTAAACTCGAAGGGTGGGATTTTTGAAGATTCTAACAGGGGGTAAAATAATTCAATAAGTAGCGTGAAGCTAAAGGGGATAAGTTATGAATAAAAATAAAAAATACGCTATTATTATAATTTTGGTCTCTAATGCTATCATTATCTCTCTATTGGAATCAATAATACCCGTACCTATTCCTGTTCCGGGAGTAAAACTTGGTTTAGCAAATATCATTACCTTAATAGCTCTTGTATTCTTGTCCTTTAAAGATGTCTTGTTGATTGTAATTATTCGTTGCTTTGTTGTAGCTTTGTTAACCAGAGGAATAATGATGCTTGCTTTCAGTTTAAGCGGCGGGATCATTAGCGCTCTGGTCATGTTGTTGCTTTATAAGACTTGTTCCCGCTTTTTTAGTATCAAAGGCATCAGTATAGTAGGGGCTATATTCCATAATACAACCCAGATAACTGTTGCTTCTTTCCTTTTAGGTGAATATGTTATTCTTCTGTATTTGCCAGTTCTTTTGGTTTCAGCTGTTATTACCGGTTTCATAACAGGAAGTATAGCTGAAATAGCTATTGCGGAGATTGGAAAAAAGAAAATATTAGCAAAAATTGACTAAACTGAGTACTCAGTAATGTCTTTGGAAAGGAGATTGGAAAAGTAATGAATAACCGAGTTTTTTCATTCCCAAGTTTATTTGTGCCTATTTTAATAAGTATGTTTGCTTTAGCATTCTTAATTTTGTGGCCAATGAATCTTACTGCAAGCACTGATAACCCGGAAGATATTGCCGGTGCTTCGGTTCCGGCAGCCTCAGCTGAAGTTAGTGAAGTGCAAGACGTTGGAGGAGCATCCGCGTCAGGCACTGCTGAGGTGCAAGATGTCGGAGGTGCGTCAGAAGCAGGCAATCCTGATGAAGTCGCTGGAGCTTCCGAACACCATGAAGCTTATGAACCATTACCAGTTGAGCCCATTCAGCGACATGTTAATAATAGCCTGCTGGGAGGAGGGCTTGGCGCTTCAGCTTTGTTCTTTGGTGGAGCAATAATTATGGATAAACGTAAAGAAGGTAAGGAGAAACAGTAAAGTATTTTATTACAATTGATCATGAGAGGGGAGAAGTTTGCTATGGCTAAGTCCAAAAGAGTAGCAATCAGCAGGAGAAGAGCGCTGCAAATGGGATTAACTGCTTCTGTTGCTTTAGCTATTGGTGTTGTACCTGCTAAGTTATTGCTGGCAGAAACAAACCAGGATTCGCTTCCTAATACCAAGCAGCTTGGCTTTATGCATAACCAACAAAAATGCGTCGGCTGTCGATTGTGTCAGGCAGCATGTAAAAAAACAAACAATTGGGAAGAAGGCGTCGAGTGGCGCCGGGTATTAACAAGTCAGAAAGGCAAAACCTATCTGTCTATAAGTTGTAATCATTGCGAAAAACCGGCTTGTGTCCAAGTATGTCCTGTAAAAGCTTATACCAAAAGAGAAAAAGACGGCATAGTCATCCATGATCCTGAAAAGTGCGTAGGTTGTAAATATTGTATGTATGCTTGCCCCTATCATGCACCTCAATTCAGTAAGGCAACAGGAAGAATAACTAAATGTCATTTCTGTTACTTGCGACAAGACAATGGCGAGAAGCCGGCTTGTGTAGCAAATTGCCCTGTTGGTGCTCTAAGTTACGGCAATATTACAGATTTAAGAAAAACTAAAGATGGTGTTGCTCAACTTGAAGGGATGCCTAATCCTGAACTAACAAGACCATCCTTGGTTATAATTCCAAAAGCATAAGGAGGTGCAAATAAATGCATTGGCATTGGTTAATCATAATCTATCTATTTATGGGCGGACTTGGTGCTGGAGCTTATCTAACGTCTTTTGCGGCAGAAAAAGGCTGGTTAGGAAAAACATCCAGTCTGAAACGGGTAGGCTACTATATTGCTGCACCGATTGTTGCTTTGGGCACTGCTTTATTGGTATTTGACCTCGGACAGGGTTTGTGGAAACCTTGGCTATTAATTGGGCTTCTTTCCAACTTTAATTCCGTTATGACCTGGGGAGTTTATATTTTATCCGCATTTATCCTTCTTGGATTTATAAAGGGTTTTTGTGTTTGGAAAAATATTACCGTACCTGATGCTTTAACCTGGGCAGGAGCTGTCCTCGCTTTAGCTACCGGAACCTATACCGGGCTGCTGCTCGCTGCGGTCGAGGCAGTGCCTTTCTGGAGTACAGGTATAATGCCCCTTCTTTTTGTCGTTTCGGCTTTATCAACCGGTTTATCACTCTGTTCTCTACTTGCTCCGCTGGCAGAAAGAGAATACTTTACCGTGGGGCGTGAAAATCAAGCGCATATCATATTAATCGGTGCCGAAGTGATTATCGTTACTGTGTTAATGGGAATAATGATTTCCGGTATTAAAGGACCAATAGGACAAGCTTCGGCCAACTTGCTGATTAGCGGAGTATATTCATTGGTATTTTGGGGATATTTTATAGGATTGGGACTGATTATACCGCTCTTAGCATTTATTTTCGAAGCTAGGCATTCAAAACGCATAGTTACGAAGGAATTAGCTGTTCCTTTGGCCGCCAGGGAAGTTGCCGCCATAGTACAAAGGAAACACCATTCTTATCAAACTATTGTTACTGATGTTTTCGTATTGATTGGCGGATTTGCCTTAAGAGCCTTAATCATATTGGCTGCTCTCCCTGTCTGGGACGGTATTACAATTCCTTAATAGACCATTAATTAATTTAGGCAGCTTTACCTACCTTCAAATATATTTTTCTCTAACGGCTGAATATAGCCGTTCTTTTTTATTTTGCTGTTTTTCCTGGCAATAATGTAATTAAACGATAAGGTATCATTAATTTCGCAAATTCATAAATAAGTGTTTATGAATAAAGACATAAACGCAACTGCTTGGTAAGATAAGGTTACCACACCAATCAAAACCAGGAGGAGCTGCGAATATGTCTGA
>DUML01000060.1 GCA_012839895.1 Peptococcaceae bacterium
AACGTAATGCTTATGGTTTCAGGAAATTTACCCGTTTTAGAACCCGTATCTTACATTGTTGCTCATAAATTAAAAGTGGCAAGTATTCGACTGAATACCTGCCACCCCAACATTTGACAAAGAACCAATTTAAGTACCTGTAGAAAAGACCAAAATGAAGTCGCTCCTGCTTACTCAAATTGGATAAAAGGCCATACCATATTTGGAAAGGAGTATTATTATGGGGTACAAGGTTGACTTTACACAAGATAAAGAAAAAAAGCTGGATCAGGTATCTGAACGTATAAAAAAATTACGTGAAGAAATAGTATCGACCATACCGGAAATTTTTTTAGACAGGGCCATATTAATAACTGAAAGCTATGAAGAAACTGTAGGCTGTCCATATATTTACAGAAGAGCAAAGGCTTTAGAAAAGATATTACTCAATATGGAAATTTGTATCAATAATAGGGAACTGATTGTTGGAAGCTATGCGGGGAAGCCAAGAGGTTGTCAGCTATTTCCAGAATACGATATGAAGTTTGTTATCGATGAATTGGATGAATTTGAGCATAGAAAAGCAGATAAATTTGTTATAAGCGAAGAAAATAAAGCTATAGCTAAGACAATTTATGAAAAATGGAAAGGGAATACTATAACTGACCAAGCTTTGGCGTTATTCCCTCCTGAAGCCGCCGATGGTTCTAATAATCTCATTTATTTATTGACTTGTCTGGGTTCAGGTATAGGCCATACGTTAGTTAATTATGAGCTTGTATTACAAAAAGGTCTTAATGGCATTTTAAGAGAGGTTGACGAACTCGAAAAAAAACTAGATATTAACGACCCTGAATATACCGATAAATTGATTTATTACAAATCCGTAAAAATAGTCTGCCATGCTGCAGGAAAATTTGCTGAAAGGTTTTCTCTCCTGGCTCTTGAAGAATCGAAAAGAACTTTGGATCCTACCCGAAAGGCCGAACTCTTAAAAATTTCAAAAATTTGCGAAAAAGTACCAATGCAGCCTGCTAGCTCTTTTTGGGAGGCATTACAATCGTTTTGGTTCATTCATTTAATTCTTCACTTGGAATCGAATGGTCATAGTGTATCACCCGGAAGATTTGACCAGTATATGTATCCTTATTATGAAAAGGAGTCTGATAAGATTTTTTGTGAAGAGTTAATCCATAGTTTATGGTTAAAATTCAACGAAATAAATAAAGTTAGAAATAGGACATCTTCTATTGTTTTTGGCGGATACCCAATGTTTCAAAACATTGTAGTTGGGGGACAAACCGTTACCGGAGAGAGTGCAGTCAACGAGCTATCTCATTTATGTTTGGAAGCAACGGCAAAGGTACACCTTCCTCAGCCTTCTCTTTCTATTCGTTGGTTTTATGGTTGTCCAGAAGATTTCATTCGCCATGCTGTTGAAGTTGTATCTTACGGTACGGGGATGCCTGCCATGTTTAATGATGAAGTAGTTATTCCCAATATGCTTCAATTAGGTCACACAATCGAGGAAGCAAGAAACTACGCCATTATTGGTTGTACTGAAATGAATGTTCCTCATAATAGTGAACCCTTCCTTACGGGCGGCTTTCTTAATATACTTAAAATATTAGAGCTCACCATTTTTAATGGGTTTGATCCAGTTTCACAAATGCAGTATGAATTTAAGACCGGTGATGTTGAAAACTTTAAAACTTTTGAAGATTTTGTAGAGGCCTATTATACTCAATTATCTTATTACTTGAAGCTTCACGTTACATGTGATAATATACTGGATTCACTCCATGGCAAACTTTGTCCTACACCATTTCAATCGATGCTTATAGGAGATTGCCTTCTTAATGGTAAAACGAACCTGGAAGGTGGCGCAAGACACAATACTACTACTTTACAATTGGTTGGAATGGCTAATGTTGCTGATTCTCTTGCGACAATCAAAAAATTGATTTACGAAGATAAAGATTTGACTTGGGACAGACTAAAAACAGCATTAAAAAACAACTACGAAAACGATGAGATTTTACGTCAGCGGATTATTAATTCTGTCCCCAAATATGGGAATGATGATGACTATGTAGACTTACTAGGAAGAGATGTGCTTTACCACTGTTGTAATGAAGCTAAAAAATACCGGAGTCCACGTAATGGAATATATAATATTGCTATCTATACTCTAGCAACTAATGTGCTATTTGCTTCAAAGGTTGGCGCTACCCCTGACGGGAGGAAAATGGGAACTGTTTTGGCAGATGGCGGAGTATCTTGTTCCCATGGAATGGATAAAAACGGTTTAACTTCACTTTTCAACTCTGTGGTTAAAATTGATCCTTATAAACCTATTGGAAGTGCACTTCTTAATGTAAGATTAAGTCCCTCAAGTTTTAATGAAACAGATTTTCAAAAAACCGTTGACGTAATCAAAGCTTATTTCATGCGTAAAGGGCAACATGTTCAATTTAATGTATTTGATGTTAACACATTAAGAGATGCCCAAAAACATCCTGAAAAATATCCTTTACTTATGGTACGAGTTGCAGGTTTTAGTGTTTTATTTACGACCATTGAAACCCTTTTGCAAGAAGACATAATTCATCGGACTCAACATTCTAGCCATTAATAATTCAGGGGGGAATTATGGAAAATTTGCTATTTAATATTCAAAAGTATTGTCTACATGATGGGCCAGGAATTCGGACAGTGATATTTTTAAAGGGATGTCATTTAAAATGCCGATGGTGCTGTAATCCTGAATCTCAGAGCTTCGGCCAAGAGCTGATTTATAAAGAAATTACTTGCATCAAATGTGGAACATGTATTAAATGTTGCCCTAACGAGGTTTTTACTATTTGCAATGACCGATTGGAAATTAATCGTACTAGATGTAGTTTTTGCGGCAAATGCATCGAAAATTGCTGTACAAAATCTTTAGAGATTTCAGGGAGTAAGATTAACTTTGATAAAATCATTGAAGAAGTCCTAAAAGATAAGTCTTATTATGATATGTCAAACGGTGGAGTTACATTATCCGGCGGCGAACCCCTAGCACAAAAGAATTCATGTAAAGAAATATTAACAAGATTAAAAAGAGAAAATATTCATACAGCAGTAGAAACATCAGGTTATGTGGATACACAGACGATAGTAGAAATGCTTCCGCTTATAGATTTATTTTTATTTGACATTAAACATCCAGATCCTCATGTTCATATATCCGGTACAGGAAAAGATAACAAATTAATTCTAGATAACCTTCGTATATTAACCTCAGCGGGTGCTACTATTGTAATACGGTATCCGTTTATCCCAGGATTCAACTCTGATGAAGACACTATAAAAGAAGTTGCTAATATTATGACGAGCCTGGGCTTAAATGAAATTGATATACTTCCTTTCCACCGATTAGGATCAGAAAAATACAAGCATTTAGGACTAAAATTTGAAATGTCAGAACTAATCCCTCCCGAACATGAAATTTTATTAAATGCTAAAAATATATTACTTGAAAAAGGTATTAGCAATGTAACAGTTTATAGATAATTTCATTATAGCAAAACTGTTATATGAAATTTTTAGCATTTCATTTCTAAATTTAGGCTCTCTGTCAAATGTTGGGGTAACCCTAAAAATGGAGAGTAAATAAACCAAATATTCAAGGAGATGTCTTCATTGGAGGCATCTTCTTTTGTCATTGAACTTGACCAAATACTCCATTCGCACGGTCACGTAGCTACGAACACGATTACGGTAAAAACAGTCCAGTGGACTGTTTTA
>DUML01000007.1 GCA_012839895.1 Peptococcaceae bacterium
AAGGAACTTTAAACCTATCTGTCATTCTGAGCGCAGCGAAGAATCTTGCGAAGCCCTATTATAGATGTCATCCTGAGGGTGGAACACATTGTCATCCTGAGGGCGGAACACATTGTCATCCTGAGGGCGGAACACATTGTCATCCTGAGGGCGGAACACATTGTCATCCTGAGGGCGAAGCCCGAAGGATCTGTATGAAGGATCTTCACAATAGAGGATTACAAGTCTGTATTGATTATCTGATTCAAACCAGATAGGTATAGGCAATAAACAGTTTGCACAAAGATAAAACATTTCTCTGGAAAAGAGAGGAGCATCCAAATAAAGACGGAGGAAAATATGAAAAAAATTGCTTACCTTTTTGCAGGTCAGGGCTCCCAGTATGTGGGGATGGGTAAGGATTTGTACGACCACAGCCCATCAGCCCGTGAGATTTTTGCCTTAGCCGACGGGGAATTGGGCTACTCTTTAAGCAGCTTATGTTTTGAAGGGCCGCAAGAGGAGTTAGATAAAACAGAAAACACTCAACCTGCGATACTCGCAGTCAGTATTGCCGCTTACCAAGCTCTAAGCGCGGAGGGCATTGTCCCCGCTGTTGTGGCCGGCCTTAGCCTGGGGGAATATTCAGCCTTGGTCTGCAGTGGGGTCTTAGATTTTGCAGAAGCAGTGAAACTCGTCCAAAAAAGAGGCCGCTTCATGCAGGAAGCGGTCCCTCAAGGTGTAGGAGGGATGGCTGCAATCCTGGGCCTTGAGACTGCCAAAGTGGAAAAGGCTTGTCAAGGAGCCCAAGGGGTAGGAGTTGTCCAAGTGGCTAACTATAATTGCCCGGGGCAAGTAGTTATCTCCGGTGAGACCCAAGCCTTAGAACTGGCTGCGGCGAAGGCTAAGGAATTAGGAGCCAAGAGGGTAATTCCTTTACCGGTCAGCGGCCCTTTTCATACGGAACTCCTCAAACCGGCTGCGGCCAGGCTTGCTCAGGAACTGGCAACTCTGGAACTGGAAGAACCGCGCATCCCGGTAATAGCTAATGTCACTGCCGATTACTTTAAAGACGCTGCCGAAATCCGTGACCTCCTCCCCAAACAGGTGATGAGTCCGGTTAAATGGGAAATGACCATTCGCAAAATGCTGGCGGCGGGTGTGGATACTTTTATTGAAATTGGCCCGGGCAATGCCTTGAGGGGATTTGTGAAAAAGATAGAACGCCAGGCCAATCTGCTTAATGTGGAGGACACGGAATCCTTGGCTAAGACTATAGACTTTTTAAACAAGTAGGAGTATTGCTCATGTTGTCTGAATGACCCATGTCACCTTGAACGTTCCATGTCACCCTGAGCGTAGCGAAGGGTCTTACTAAGTGAAGAAAAGGCTTGTCCTGAATGAAATGACGGAGCTAATGCTTGAAAAAAGATCCTTCGCCATGGCTCAGGATGACAAGAGCAGGTGAAGAATCTTTGCATGGATCAAGACAGGTTTTATGAATTTTTATACTTGCCAGGAGGTTATCATGCTAAAAGGAAAAACGGCCTTAATCACCGGAGCCAGCCGGGGAATCGGCAAAGCTATCGCTTTAAAGCTTGCATCCGAAGGAGCCAATGTTGTCTTGAACTATGTTCATAATGAAGCCGCTGCCGCTGAAATAGTAGGGCAAATTGAGAATGCCGGTGGGCAAGCTTTGGCTGTCAAAGCTGATGTCAGTCTTTTTGAAGAAGCCGGGGAATTAGTGTCTAAAGCTAAGGATAAATTCGGATCGCTGGATATTCTGGTTAACAATGCCGGGATAACCCGGGACGGCCTCTTAATGCGAATGACGGAAGAAGATTTTGACCGGGTCTTAGAAGTTAACCTGAAAGGCGCTTTCAATTGTTGCCGTCATGCAGTGCCTATAATGGTTAAACAACGTTCCGGCCGGATAATAAACATTACTTCTGTCGTCGGGCTTGTAGGCAATGCCGGGCAGGCCAATTATGCAGCTTCCAAAGCAGGCCTCATAGGTTTTACGAAAGCTTTGGCCAAAGAGATTGGCAGCCGGTCGATTACCGTCAATGCTGTAGCCCCTGGTTTTATCGAGACTGATATGACTTCAGCCCTCTCAGAGGAAATTATCCAGGCGGCAAAAAATAGCACAGCTTTAAAAAGGCTGGGCCAACCGGAAGATGTTGCCGAACTGGTCTGTTTCTTGGCATCCCCCAAGGCCGGATATATTACCGGCCAAGTCCTAAGCGTCGACGGAGGAATGGCTTTTTAGGAGGAATAATGAAATGAAAAAAAGAGTAGTGATAACCGGGTTGGGAGCTGTCACCCCTCTCGGTAATGATGTCCAGAGCTTGTGGCAGGCTGTTAAAGAAGGGAAAAACGGTATCGCTGAAATTACCGCTTTTGATACCACAGGTTTTAAAGCAACTTTAGCGGCGGAGGTTAAAGACTTTGAGCCGGAGAATTACCTGGATAAAAAAGAAGTTAAGCGCATGGATCGCTATTGCCAGTTTGCGCTGGCGGCTGCGGAAGAAGCCTATCGAGATGCCGGACTGGATAATGCCGAAATCGATCGGGAGAAGTTTGGGGTTATGGTCGGCTCGGGGATTGGCGGCCTCTTAACTATTGAAGAACAGCACTTCCGCCTTTTGGAAAAGGGTCCCGGAAGGATTTCCCCTTTCTTTATTCCCATGGCGATAAGCAACATGGCTGCCGGCAATATTGCAATTAAGTTACAGGCCAGAGGGCTCTGCACCTCAATGGTCACAGCTTGTGCCACCGGTACCCACTCCATAGGGGAAGCTTTTCAAAAGATTCGGGACGGGCAAGCGGATATTGTTATCACCGGCGGAGCGGAAGCCCCGATTACCCCTTTGGCGGTAGCCGGCTTTAGCTCCATGACCGCTTTAAGCAGCAGTTCCGACCCTTTGAGGGCGTCTATTCCTTTTGATAAGGAAAGAGACGGTTTTGTGATGGGGGAAGGGGCAGGGATATTGGTGCTGGAATCCTTGGAACATGCCCTAAAACGCGGAGCCAGGATTTATGGTGAACTGGTTGGCTATGGCGCTACTTGCGATGCCTATCATATGACGGCGCCCGCTCCCGGCGGGGAAGGCGGGGCGAGAGCCATGAAGCTGGCTTTAGCTGAAGCAGGCTTAAAACCCCAGGATATTTCCTACATTAACGCGCATGGCACCAGCACACCTTATAACGATAAATTCGAAACAGATGCCATTAAGACCGTTTTCGGTCAAGCTGCTTATAATATTCCCGTAAGTTCCACCAAGTCCATGACCGGCCACCTGCTGGGAGCGGCCGGCGCAGTGGAAGCGATAATTTGCGTTAAAGCAGTTGAAGAAGACTTTGTTCCGCCTACCATCGGCTATAAGTGCCCGGATGAAGAATGCGACTTAGATTATATTCCAAATACCGGGCGTCATCACCGGGTAAACTATGCCCTATCTAATTCTTTGGGTTTTGGTGGGCACAACGCTACTATCATCTTTAAAAAATGGGTAGAGGATAATTAAAATGAATTTTAAAGAAATTCAGGACTTAATTAAAATACTGGATGAATCAAGCTTAACTTACCTGGAACTGGAGCAGGATGGATTAAAAATAATACTCAAGAAAGAGTCGGAAAAGGCCGCCGTTAAGGAGCAAACTTCAGTAAGCCCCCTTTCTTCCCCGGAGCAAATCATTTCCACCGGATCAGGCGGGGGGCAGGAGGCCGGAGAACAGCAACTTGAAGGAGAAGTTATCAAGTCGCCGCTAGTCGGAACCTTTTATGCCGGGCCAGCCCCCGGTGCTGAGCCGTTTGTGAAGGTGGGCAGCAAGGTAAAAAAAGGGGATACCTTATGTATCATTGAAGCCATGAAACTGATGAACGAAATCGAAGCGGAACAAGACTTGGTAATTTTGGACATCTTCGTCCAAGACGGGCAGATGGTGGAATACGGCCAACCTCTTTTTTGCACCAGCCAGGCATAAATTGCCGGGCAAAAAATGGGACAAAAACAGAGTTAAAAATAAAAGCTGTCAAAAGCAAGAAGGAGTCTAATAATAAAATGCTGGGAATTAAAGAAATTCAAGAAATAATACCCCATCGCTATCCTTTTCTGCTGATTGATAAAATCGAAGAATTGGAAGAAGGCCAAAGGGTAGTGGCTTCCAAAAACGTTACTATGAACGAATACTTCTTTCAGGGCCATTTCCCTCAGGAACCTGTCATGCCGGGAGTATTAATAATCGAAGCTTTGGCTCAAGCCGGAGCGGTGGCAATTCTAAAAATGGAAAAAAACCGGGGCAAAACAGCCTATTTTGCGGGTATTAATAATGCCAAGTTCAGAAGAAAAGTTGTTCCCGGCGACGTCCTCAGGCTGGAAGTACAAATAATTAAAATGAAAGGCCCAGCCGGAATAGGCAAAGCTAAAGCTACCGTAGACGGACAAACCGCGGCCGAAGCTGAATTAATGTTTTTTATCGGTTAAGAGGTGAAATCTTGTTCAATAAAATCCTTATAGCCAACAGAGGGGAGATAGCAGTTCGAATTATCAGAGCCTGCCGGGAATTAGGTATTCAGACCGTTGCTGTTTATTCCGAAGCTGACCGGGAGGCTTTGCATGTTGATTTGGCCGATGAGGCCGTGTGCATAGGCCCGGCCAGAGCCAAGGAAAGCTATCTTAACACCGAAAACATCATCAGTGCCACAGTTTTAACCAGAGCGGAAGCTATCCACCCCGGCTTTGGCTTTCTGGCTGAGAACAGCAAATTTGCTGAAATGTGCCGGGAATGCAATATTACTTTTATTGGCCCTGCCCCGGAAGTGATTGAACGTATGGGTAACAAAGTCAAAGCCAGGCAATTAATGAGTGAAGCGGGAGTGCCGATAGTGCCTGGGGCGGAAGGGGAATTGCAGGATTTAAAACAAACGGCGAAAGCTGCCAAAAGCCTTGGCTACCCTGTAATGCTCAAAGCCTCGGCCGGCGGCGGTGGCAAAGGGATCAGAATAGTGAGGAGCGCCGAAGAGCTGAGGAAGGCCTACGATACCGCTAAATCTGAAGCCAAAGCCGCTTTCAATAACGATTGCCTCTATTTGGAGAAATATATCGAGGAGCCCAGGCATATTGAGTTTCAGATTTTGGCCGATAATTATGGGCATATAGTTCATTTGGGAGAGAGGGATTGTTCCATACAACGCCGTAACCAAAAAGTGATTGAAGAAGCCCCTTCCACGGTCTTGAGTCCCAAACAAAGAGAAAAAATGGGAGAAGCAGCGATTCGGGCAGCAAAAGCGGTTGGTTACCAAAGCGCCGGTACGATTGAATTCCTGGTGGATAAGAACGGCTCCTTTTACTTCATGGAAATGAATACGCGGATTCAGGTGGAGCATCCGGTAACGGAAATGATTACAGGCATAGATATTGTCAAGGAGCAAATTAAAATCGCTGCCGGGGAAAAACTGAACATTAAACAAGAGGATGTCCAAATTAAAGGGCATGCCGTGGAATGCCGGATTAATGCCGAAAATCCTTTTTTAGGGTTCAGGCCTTCTCCCGGCAAAGTCAATATCCTGCTTTGGCCGGGGGGAAGCGGGGTACGTGTTGACAGCGCTCTTTATAATGGTTATACTATCCCACCCAATTACGATTCTATGATTGCCAAGCTAATTACCCACGGAAAAGATCGCTATGAAGCTCTTAACAAAATGCGGCGGGCTTTGGCGGAATTCGTTATCGAAGGGATTGACACCAACATCGAATTCCTTTTCCAGATCCTTAATAACGAAAATTTTATTAACGGGAAAATTGATACTTCTTTCCTTGCCAAGGAATTTAATTTAAAATAAAATATCTAACATTAGTCACCTTTTAACTTTAGTTGGCATACTATATTGATTTAGCATTTTTATATTAATTTAATTATTTACATTACTATTATTGACGAAAATACAACTTAAGAACGTGCAACTGAAGTATGTGCCATTGAGGAATGTACATTTAAAAATACAAGAAAAACATACAATTTGAAAAACATACAATGGTTGATGCCAATGTTTAAAATTAATCATTTTTTTAAAAAACCACGCTATTTAGTTCTAGAACAGAATAAACCCAGGGAGGGGGCAGTTGAAAAAAACAACCTGCCCGCTATCCCTAACGGGCTTTGGCTTAAATGTGATCAATGTGGGGAAACCATTTACAAAAAGGATCTTAGCCAAAACAACAAGGTTTGCCCTAATTGCGGTTACCACTATCGTCTTACGGCCTGGGAAAGAATTGATTTAATAATGGATACCGGGACTTTTAAAGAGATTAATGCCCGGCTTACAAGCCTGAATCCTCTGTCTTTTCCCGGTTATGAGGAAAAGATTCAAATAAACCAAGAAAAGACTGGGCTTATGGAAGCAGTAGTGACCGGTTACGGTAAAATTCACGGCCTTGATGCCGTAGTAGTTGTCATGGACAGTAGGTTTATGATGGGAAGCATGGGTTCTGTAGTTGGAGAAAAAATCACCCGGGCTTTTGAACTGGCTACAGCCAAAAGCATACCGATAATTGTATTTACCGCTTCAGGCGGCGCCAGGATGCAGGAAGGAATGCTGTCACTCATGCAAATGGCCAAAACCTCTGCCGCAGTAGCCAGGCATAATCAAGCCGGAGGTCTCTATATCACGGTCCTTACAGATCCGACCACCGGAGGGGTGACAGCCAGTTTTGCCATGTTAGGGGATATAATCCTTGCAGAGCCGGGTGCCCTGATCGGGTTTGCCGGCAAAAGAGTCAGCGAGCAAACCATTGGCCAAAAGCTCCCGGAAGGTTTTCAGACCGCTGAGTTTTTACTGGAACATGGCTTTATTGATAAAATAGTCGCCAGAGAGCACTTGAAACTGACTTTGTCCAGATTATTAAAGATGCACTATCACTAACAAACAGCACTATTAGCAGTTTCTGTTATATGGATAATACTCTTGTCACTTCGTGAAGGCTTTGAAACGCCTTCACGCGCAGCGAGGGGTCTTCCGGGCAGAGCCTTCAGGATGACAAAGGACAAGGAGATGTACCATGCTGGAGCGGGAGAAAGATATAATGGAATTAAGCCAAAAGATTGAAGACTTACGCCGGTTTGCGGAAGAAAAGCAAGCAGATTTCGCCGCTGAAATTCAAATCCTGGAAGAGAAATTGGCAAAAATGAAAAAAGAAGCAGCGGAAAACTTAAGTCCTATGGATAAACTAACCCTTTCCAGGATGATTGAAAGGCCTACAGCCTTGGATTATATCGAAACAGTTTTCAGCGGTTTCATTGAATTGCACGGTGACCGGAAGTCCCGGGATGACCCCAGTATAATCGGCGGATTGGCCAGGCTGGGTGACCGGCCGGTTACTGTTATTGGCCAGCAAAAAGGGAGAAATCTCAAGGAAAACGTCAAAAGAAATTTTGGCATGCCCAGCCCCGAAGGTTTCCGCAAAGCCCTAAGGTTGATGAAACAAGCCGAAAAGTTTAAAAGGCCTGTTATTTGTTTTATCGATACACCAGGAGCAGACCCGGGAGTAGGGGCGGAAGAAAGGGGGCAGGGCGAAGCTATCGCCACAAACCTCATGGAAATGGCTGCTTTGCGCACCCCGATAATCGCTATTGTTATCGGAGAAGGAGGCAGCGGCGGTGCTTTGGCTCTCTCTGTAGCCGACCAAATCTGGATGCTAGAGCATTCGGTCTATTCCGTGCTTTCACCGGAAGGTTTTGCCAGCATTCTTTGGAAAGACGCTACCCGGGCCAAAGAAGCAGCTGGGCTTATGAAAATAACAGCCCAGGATTTAAAGGAACTGGGGATAATAGATAAAATTTTGCCTGAACCTCCTGGAGGTGCCCATAAGGATTTGAAGGAGATGGCCAAAGTGATTAAAGAAAATCTCCTGCAGGTCCCGTTTCAGAGTTTAAGCGCCAATATTAAGGAAGTAGTAGAGCAAAGGTATGCCAAATACCGTAGAATAGGGGCTTATTTGGAATGAAGCAGGAAGTTATCGCCCGCTTAACCCGGACGGAATTTATCGGCAAGAAAATAATCATTCACCAAAACATAGATTCCACTAACTGCGAAGCCAAACGCCAGGCAAGTCATTTAGAAGAGGGCACTGTTATTATCAGTGAAGTGCAAACAGCAGGCCGAGGGCGTCTCGGCCGGGAATGGGCTTCCCCTGCCGGTAAAGGTATTTGGCAGACAATAGTTTTAAAACCTAACCTGTCCCCGCCGAAGGTTCCTCAGCTTACCCTGGTGGCTGCTGCTGCGGTATACTTGGCTGTAGAAAAAGTAGACCCGAATCTTGGCAAGATCCTCAAAATAAAATGGCCAAATGATATTTATCTTAGAGAGAAAAAAGCCGGGGGAATACTGACCGAAATGCAGGTCAGCGCAGATCAAGTCCGGTGGGTAGTCGTAGGTATAGGTTTAAATGTTAACCTTACAGAGAATGATTTCCCGGAGGATTTAAGGGGGAAAGCTACTTCTTTTCTTCTCGAAACTGGCCGGTCATATGACCGCAATATAATAACAGCTGAGATCTTTAATGCCTTTGAGCCCCTCTATCTGGAATTCCTGGAAACGGGTGAGTTGGGAACTTCACTGGAAATTTGCCGGCAACATTCGGCAGTTATTGGCCGGAAAGTGATACTAAGCCACGGAGGGTCGGAAAAAGAAGCTCAAGTCTTAGACCTCGGCCCGCAAGGGGAATTAATAATCCGTCTGATTGAAGGCGATATCACTTCTGTCGTCTCCGGGGAAGTTTCCCTTAAAGTGTCCGATCACACTTATTAGAACGTAGTGAAGAATCTTTAACCCATTTGTCATCCTGAGCGCAGCGAAGGAACCTTACATCCATTTGTCATTCTGAGCGAAGCGAAGGAACCTTACATCCATTTGTCATTCTGAGCGAAGCGAAGAATCTTTTGAGCTAAGAAAAGGATCTTTATATAGATTCTGTTATTTACATTCAGGACAAGATCCTTCGGGCTTTGCCCTCAGGATGATACGGGGAAAGAATGCAGTGTAGGTCTGTCCAAAACGTAATAACGTAATAAAGGTATGTTCTGAGCGAAGAACTTTACAAACTCTAAAGACCCTTCGCTTCGCTCAGGGTGACCTAGCTCATGAAGAAGGCTTTTCGCTTCGCTCAGGGTGACCTAGCTCATGAAGAAGGCTTTTCGCTTCGCTCAGGGTGGCAATTGAATACTAAAGCTATAATTCTATTGGAGGTATCACCTTATGGAACAAGCGTTAAAACTATTGGATGTTTATCGCCGGAAAAAACTGTCTTATTATCGATGGCGTACCCAGGCAACCCTTTTAGCCAAAATTACTTTGGCTTTATGTCTAGCCTGTCTGACAGGCTTGCTCGCCCAAATTAAAGTTTACCTGCCCTGGACCCCTGTCCCGATTGTTGCTACGCAATTGGGAGTAATCCTGGCAGCAGTGTTGTCGGGCAGGCGCTGGGGCGGAATAAGCATGCTTTTTTATGCCCTGGGCGGTGCGGCAGGGATACCCTGGTTTGCCGGTTTTCAAGGGGGATTAACAGCTTTGGCCGGTCCCACAGGAGGATACATCTTGGGCTTTATCCTGGCGGCTTTATTTATGGGCAACCTTTTCGATCGAGTGTTGGAGTCTCGTCGCTTTGTGCCGCTTACTGCTGCGATCCTTTTTGCTCAATTGGTCTTGGTCTATATTCCGGGGTTAATCCATTTATCTTTATGGCTAAAATTTGTGAGCGGTCAGGCCATTACCTTGTCGAGTGTGCTCTGGATGGGCTATATCCCGTTTCTGGCGGGAGATGTCCTTAAATCTTTTATTGGTGCAGGGGTAGCCAAAGCCCTTGTTTCGATGGACAAATATTAATTTGCCGGCTAAGGTTTCCTAAGTGCATACGATTATCTGATTAAACTTCCAAATAATAGGCTAAGCTCATCTCCAAGCGGGAGGAGCTTAGCCTTAATTTTAATGTAATACCGGTATCTTCAAAAAGGATTATTTAACTGAAGTTATCCTCGGACATTAGGACGAAGGATTATAGGAATTAGAAAGATTCTTCACTTCGTTCAGAATGACTAAAATGCGTTCAGAATGACTAAACAGAACCGATCAAAAAATTAACCCTAAAATAAAGAGCAAGAGAAAAATAACCGTAAGTATGGCACTGCTTAGACTGTAATGGAAATTGTAGGCATACATTGTGCAAACCTCCTTAAGACAGTATAGTTCCTTCGCTACGCTCAGGACATGCTTTCGGTTTCCTAAGATCCTTCGCTATCGCTCAGGATGACATGGGCAGGACAGGCATTCGCTGCGCAAGATCCTTCGGGTTTCGCCCTCAGGATGACAAGTAAGTTGTCAATTCCTTTGCTACACTCAGGACATGTTTTCGGGCTTCGCCCTCAGGCTGGCAAAGAATTGTCAGTTCTTTCGCTGCGCGTGAAGCGTTTGGATGCCTTCATGGGGTGACAATAATCTCTTTATTCTCTTCTCTTAATAAGCTATGCAAACCTCTTTGCCTGGGTTCTCGACAAAAAAGGAAGAAAAACCTAAATAAATGCCATATACTCTCTTTAAGGAAAATTTAAGGCTATTTTACTACACATTTGCTAAAATTATATAAATTATCTTGCCTAATACTATTTTTAAGAGCATTAAATTCTATGTATAATAAAGCTAATAAAATGAAGGAGTAAAGTATGCTTGGCAAAATTTCCCCTTATTTTATTAATTCCGTAGAAACAAAAAAGTCGGATAACTACATTGAACAAATAGAGAATTTCAAAAAATTGCTCTATTTGACAGATGACATTTTTTTTCAAACAGATCTTGAAGGCCGCTTTAAATGGATTAATCAGGCTCTGAAAGATTTTCTTCGGCAAAGCGAAGAACAAATATCGGGCAAGGAAATCTTCGCTTTCATTCATCCGGAAGATAAGTCCTCTGTTCGGGAACTTATGCAGAGCATACTGCCCTATGAGAAAAGCTCAGCTTTGGAGCTAAGGTTTTTGCGGCCGGATGGGGATTATTGTTTTTTTGAATGCCGTTTGTCTTTAGACCCTCAAAGAGAAAGCTATTATTTTGCTGCTTCCGATATCAGTGAAAGAAAAATCTACCAGGAAGAGTTACTAAGGCTTGAGTCGATTATCGAAGCGTCCTTGGACGGTATATACGCTATTGATTGCGAGGGACGAATCCAGAGCTGGAATAAAGCTGCCGAGAAAATCTTTGGGTTCAGCAAGGATGAAATCATAGGCCAAACTATTCATCTCCTGGCTTTCCCGGATCAACGGGAGGAAATGGATAATCTCATTAACATTATCCGTAGAGGCGAGACTTACAGCTATGAAACTATTAGGCAAAAAAAAGACGGCGAGACTGTTGCGGTCTTTATTACCTTGGCTCCCATCAGGGACTCGTCGGGAGAAGTGCTGGGCAGTTCGGCTGTTGCCAGGGATATTACCAGTCACCGCAGGCTGGAAAAAGAAATAGCCCAGCTGGATAAACTCAATACCATCGTGGAACTTGCTTCGGTCATCAGCCACGAAGTTCGTAATCCCATGACCACTGTCAAGGGATTCCTTCAACTGTTGTACCATAAGATTAAAGATAAAGTATTTAGAGAATACTTCGAAATAATGATTGAAGAGATGGACCGGGTCAATTCCATCTTACAGGAATTTAATACTATTGGTAAAAAACACAAAGAAAGTACCCGGATGAGGCATAATCTTAAAACCATTATCAAAAGCATGGCTCCCCTTCTGGAGGCCGATGCTGTTTCCCAAGGTAAAACCATTAAATTCCTATTGCGGGAAACTCCTGACTTAATGGTTGACGGTAATGAGATTCGCCAATTAATCTTAAACCTAACTCGTAATGCTTTAGAAGCCATGGAGCCAAACGGCAGTGTGCTGATTAAAACTTTTGTCGAAAACGGGCAAGTTATTTTGGCAGTTCAAGACTTCGGAAAAGGGATAGCAGAAAGTGACCTTGAAAAACTTGGAACGCCCTTTTTCACCACCAAAGAAAGCGGCACAGGCCTGGGACTCTATGTATGTTATGAAATTGCTCAGCGGCATGAAGCGCAAATCAAAGTAAATACCGGTCCGAAAGGGACGACTTTCTCGGTAATCTTTCCCCAGCATGCAATATTACCATAGAAACTTGCAAATGCCTCCACGCGAAGGGGGCAAGTACATAGGCAAGATTGTGCAGCCTTAACCGTAAATATCCATTTATGACGTAAAAACACACTTTTGCCGTTAATACCCACTGAAAAAAAGGCACAGCATCCCCCCTCCTTTAATATTGTGTTTGAGGAGGGATGCAAGTGGAATTCAATTTAAACTTTTGGAGTTCTCTTTTCGAAATTTTTGTGATCAATCTTATCTTAAGCGGTGATAATGCCGTAGTGATTGCCTTAGCAACCCGGGACTTGGACGAGAAGGACCGGCGGAAAGGTATATTCTGGGGAACTTTTGGTGCAGTAACCTTAAGGATTATATTAACTACCGGAGCCGCTTTAGTTCTTACAATTCCGTATTTGCAAGCTTTAGGGGCAATTCTTTTACTTGGGATTGCAGTCAAACTGTTTAACGGGGAAGAACAACAAAGCGAGCGTATGCAGGCTCCTGCTAACCTAACCAAAGCTATTTCGATCATAATCCTGGCCGACCTCTTAATGAGCTTGGATAATGTTTTGGCCGTAGCGGGAGCCGCCGGGGGAAATCTTGCCTTACTGGCAATAGGCCTGGCTATCAGCGTTCCTATAGTCATTTTTGGTAGCTCATTTTTGGCAAGGCTGATGGATAGATGGCCTTGGATTATTGCAGTTGGTTCCGGGCTTTTAGGTTATACAGCAGGAGAGATGATCCTTAATGACCGGGCTTTGGTGTTTCTCCGGGAAATAGGGCCTTTGGAGCATGTTTTGCCTTGGCTGCTTGCTTTAGCCGTTATCCTGTTCGGTAAGCTATTCGTACAGTTGAAGTTTCTAAGGCAGAACGTTAAAGAAGTAAATCCCAAAAGCAATTTGATCCGGCAAAGTAGTAACTCTCCCCAACAAATAAAAAGACATAAGGAAGATTTGCTACAAGAAACTTTCGTACAGGCTCTGGCCGGGAAAGACCGGTCCGGGGTCCGGAGATTGGAGAAGATATAATAGAACATTATTATTGGATTCTATCATATCTTTAAATTATTATTATCATTATCCTCATTGCCTGAGGTTAAATAGCAAACAGGTAATTTAATACTTAACTCTGATAGAATTAACGGGCTTGGTGTAGCCCGTTATTTTTTTGGATTGACAGTTGATTCCAAACAAAATTAAAAGTACCTTTTGGGGCGGTAAATTAATGGAGTGATATGAGAGCAGCGATAAACTGTAAAAAATAAAATATTTAGTATAAGAAGTATTATATTAAAAATTAAAGCAATCGCTAATACTCTTGAATAATTTTGAAATTATTTTAAGATTGGAGTTTACTTAAGAAGGTGTTACAATAAAAATAAAGCTTATTAGCGTAAATATTTAATTACCAGATAGCCTTAACCAAAGGGACAGGGATGTGAGCCCAATGTCTAAAAATAAAGCTACCGATTACAATAAACTGCTTAGGGCTAATATTGACCAAAAAGCTTGGGAAACCCTTATAAGCGTAGGGAACTTCAAGACTTATGGACCCGGAGAAGCTATCTATGTTCAGAACCAACCTAGTATAGGCCTGGTTTGTGTATTAAAGGGCAAAGTAAAAACTTCCATACTGTTCACCGATGGTACGGAAAAAATTTTTAATATTTTAGAAGCGCCGGCGATAATCGGCGAGACGGCAGCTATTGACGGCGGGCCGGGCATATGTTCTGCAACTGCCTTGACCAAAGTAGAAATCGTAGCAGTGCCACCTGATAAGGCCAGAGAAGTTTTGTTACAGCACCCGATAGTAGCCTTGTCTCTCTTGGAGACGGTTGGCAAGAAGCTTCGGTGTATGGCTCTGCAGGCTGAAGATTTATCTTTACATAATATTTCCACAAGATTAGCCAGGTTGATTTTAAACTTTGAACAGTACGGCGTTTTCACCCATCAGGATGAAGAACATTGTTTGCAAATAACCCATGAGGAGCTTGCCAGCTTTGTTGGCACTACTCGCCCTAACGTTACTACTTTTTTAAATGAATTTGCCCGTAAAGGATTAATCAAAATTAAAAGAGGCAAAATAATAATTTTGGATTATGAGGGACTTTGCCGACACGCAGAGTCTGAAATAGTGTAAAAGTCGAAATGTCTATAGCCCCCACAAAAAGCCTTTTAAAGGCTTTTTTATATTTAGAAGCACTTTTCTATTATGAAAAGCGCTTTTTTATTATCCCAATGTTCAAAACAAGACATAAAAAAAGAGAAAGAAAATTTAGAATATTACCAATTGTAATTCAATTCTGTACAATTAAAAACAATCGCATTTACACACAGCAATTAGCGAGGGCAAATTGCACATTGTAGATAAAAAGGAACAGGTGGGCGAGAAAAGGGTAAAAAGTTTATTTAAGTAATGTCTAAATCTGAACATAACTTACAAAAAAGAACATATAAAATTAAAAGTGAAATCATTGTGATTTATTGCACAAAGTATTTAGCAAAAGTATAAGGGGGGAAAGTAAAATGCAGTACATTAATCGGGTCATTGATTTCATTATCAATCTAATGGCCGGGATTGCGGCAGTAATCATGGCTGCTCTCCTGGTTGGTATCTGCTATGCCACTTTTTCACGGTTTGTGTTTAATGAACCGCTGGCCAGAATTGTGGAGTTGGCAGCCTACAGCCTAATCTATATCACTTTTTTGGCAGCGCCTTGGCTGTTAAAGCAACGAGGGCATATTAATGTCGATTTAATTCTTTTGGCTTTAAAGGGAAGAGCAAAAAGAGGCTTGATTCTTTTTACCGATTTTATAGGTGCAATTCTTTCCGCAGTACTCTTTTATTTCAGTTATCTTATCACTTTAAGCAATTTTATGAATAATGTCAGGATTATGGACTCTTCCAATACTCCCCAATACCTGCTCTTAATTGCCATACCAATCAGCAGTTTTTTCCTGGCAATTCAGTTTATTCGCTTTATAAAGGAAGACATTGTCGCACTTAAAGAAGGGAAGGAAGGTGAACAGTAATGGAATGGTATATTGTACTTCTGCTTATATTTGTAGGTTTAATAGCCCTGATGTTTACCGGACTTCCTATTGCTTTTAGCTTTCTTGGTTTATCTTCGATAGTCATGTTTCTCCTTATGGGTGAGTTTGGCATCAGGCAGCTTGTCTTGGGGATGTACGATAGCCTTAACAGCTTTCCGTTTACGGCCATACCCTTTTTTATGATTCTCGGCGAAGTATTCTATCAATCGGGTATTGTCACTAAAACCTTGGATACCCTGTCTCTTTTCGTCCGGAGAATCCCGGGGCGCCTCAGTGTTATCACTTTATTGGCAGGCGGGGTCTTTGCTGCCTTAAGCGGCTCAGTCGTAGCCAATGTGGCCATGTTCGGAGCGTTAATGTTGCCGGAGATGATGAGGAGAGGTTATAACAAATCATTGATCTCAGGTTCGATTATGGCTTCCGGGGCCTTGGCCATGGTTATTCCCCCCAGTGCCATTGCGGTGCTTTTGGGTGGCATAGCTCAGATCTCGGTCGGTAAGATTCTCATTGGTTCAATCTTACCAGGTGTATGTTTGGTAGTATTTTATATTGGCTATGTTGTTATTTCCTGCTTGCGTAAACCTTCTTTGGCTCCTACTTACGAAATAAATAAAGTTTCAACTAAAGAAATGTTTAAGGCAGCCGCAGTGGATATCCTACCCTTGCTCTTTATCTTCGTGCTGGTTATGGGGCTGATCTTTTTCGGAGTAGCCACACCGACAGAAGCGGCGGCTCTCGGAGCGCTTGGCGCTTTTGTTCTAACCATATTCTACCGCAGGTTTTCCCTGAAATTAGTCTACAATTCACTTATGAGTTCTTTAAAAGTAACAGCGATGATCCTAATGATTATTGCCGGTTCGGCAGGTTTCAGCCAGATCCTCGCTCTTACCGGCGCCAGCAGGGAAGCAGTGGCGGCAATTCTGGCCCTACCTGTATCGCCGATGGTTATCTTATGGTTAATGCTTGGGGTTACCATCCTTCTTGGTTTCTTCATGGAACAAACTGCCATTATGATGATTACTTTGCCATTATTTATGCCTATAGTCAATGCTTTAGGCTTTGATCAAGTCTGGTTTGCGGTCCTGATTCTGATTTGTTTACAAATTGGTCAGCTGACCCCGCCTGTAGGTCTGGCCCTCTTTACTATGAAAGGTGTATCGCCGCCGGAAGTTACCATGGGGGATATCTATAGAGGTGCGATACCTTATGTAATTTTGGATATCGTAGTTTTAGCTCTCCTCGTGCTGGTTCCGCCGATCATTACTTTCCTGCCCAACTTCATATAATTAGAAACCGTAGGCTGTCTTTAAAAGCCGAATATTAAGGGTGTTTCAAATCGTGAGGCAGGATAAGTTAATTCGGAACAAGCAGGGAGGTGATAGAGCAAAGGTACTATAAGTAAAAGGTTTTGTTTAAGTCATTAAAGAGAAAGGGAAATTAAGAAAGGGGATTTACGGTTTATGACTAAAATGAAAAAGATTCTTATTGTTTTCTTTAGTGTACTCCTCGTGCTCTCTTTGGCGGGCTGCGGCGGTGGAGGAGCCCAAACCCCTCCTGCAAATGAGGAAGGAAAAGTAGTTAAATTAAAAGTTTACAGTGCTTGGGCTGAAAACAACGCCATGAATGTTCATCTGCAGCCTTTTATTGAAAAAGTAAAGGAAAAATCCAACGGCACACTTGAAATTGTCTGGGGCGGCGGACCGGAAGCAATCCCAACTCAACAATTAGCTGAAGCTATCAAAAATCAGATGGTTGATATAGCCTGGACAGCCCATACCTATAATATTTCCCATATCCCTGTCTTGGAAGGCGTCAAACTGTCAACCTATGATTTCGATGAATTGAGGACATCGGGCGGTTTTGATTTCCTTGATAAGCTCTATCAGGAAAAAATGAATAACCATTTGCTCGGCCATACCATGGGCGGGTTGGAATACAATCTCTATACCACCCAGAAAGAAGTCAAATCTATTGCAGACTTTAAAGGAATGACCATCCGGGGTACTCCCGCTTATCAGGCTTTCGTTGAAGGCCTTGGAGCTGCTGTTGTAAATACGGCTCCCGGTGAAGTATATCAGGCTCTTGAGCGTAATGTTGTTCAAGGCTATGGCTGGCCTAGTGTAGGAATTATTGACTTTGGTTGGCATGAAGTAACCGGGTATTGTATCGAGCCCTCTTTCTATAAAGTTGACGGCGCAATTCTGGTCAGTGATAAAGTCTGGCAGACTTTAAATGATACTCAAAAAGCGGCTCTAACCGATGCTGCGAAGGAAATCGAAATCGAAACCAAAGAATACTACGCAAAGAAAATTGCCGAAGAACGTCAAATTATTGAACAAACCGGAGTAAAAACTATTACTTTGCCTGATGATGTTGCGGCAGAGTATCTGAAAATTGCTTATGACAGCGCCTGGAATAATGTTATCAAGAATGCACCTGAAGACGGACCTAAACTTCGTGAGCTGATTACTAAGAAATAAACTTAAATCAGCGTCGGCATTTCCGTTTTGAAACAGAGTTTCCCCTGGAAAGTAACGGATTCAAGGTGCTTCTCAGGGGATTCTCTATAAAAAAGCGAAAATTGGAAATAGTAACAGGTAGTAAAGCAAAACAGACCAAACAATAAGGGATGATGAACATGAAAATTGCAATCATTGGTTCAGGGGCCATGGGAAGCCTATTTGGAGGATTACTAGCCGGAGTTACTGACACCTGCCTGTACGATGTCAATGAAGCACATATTGAGGCCATAAACCGCAATGGCCTGATCATGTCCCAAGGAGATCAGAAAAACATTGTCAAGGTGAGAGCGACCACCAACCCTGCTGAAATAGGCCGGATGGATGCTGTTATTATCTTCGTTAAATATCCATTTACCAGAAAAGCTATGATGGACGCTATGGTATCCTCCATTGGCCCTGACACCCTGGTTCTCACCGTTCAAAACGGCATAGGCAATGTAGAGATCATTAAGGAGTTTGTTCCTGAATCACAGATTGTTTATGGGCTTAGCACGTTAACCAGTGATATGGTAGGCCCAGGTCATATTGAGATGACTACCAAAAAGAAAGTACCCACCTGCATTTGGCCTCTAAACGGGGAAGTTACAAATAAATTAAGGAAGTTATGTGATTTGATGAATGAGGCCGGACTTAATACGGAAATCACTAAAGACGTGGACAGACAGATTTGGCAAAAACTGATGGTCAACGCTTCCGAAAATACCCTCTGTGCCCTTCTCAGACAAAATGTCTCAAGTATAATTGATACTCCTGCATCTTTTGAGATCGCCAAGCAGATTATCTTTGAAGTCGCGGATGTTGCCCAGGCTAAAGGCATTAACATCAGCAGGGAAGAAGGGCTGGAACATGTTATCAAGGTAACCCGTTCCGTTCCGGAGCATGTACCGTCAATGGCGATAGACATTAAAAATAAAAAACCGACTGAGATTGCCTGTTTGAATGAGGCTATCGCAGCTGAGGGGAAACGGCTTGGTGTACCGACCCCTATGACTGAAACCGTAGCTAGAATGATCAAAGCCATCGAGTCTAATTACGATAAACTCGTTTATTAAAAATATATCCGCTCATTTAGGCAGTTCAGAAATGCAGCCAACTCGGAAAATAATCACATTTTAGGATTATTTTCTGAAAATTACTTACAATATAAAAAAACTAAAACAAAGGAGGATAATAAATGGGAGAAGTATTTCATGAAAGACTGAAATCGCCAATTCCCACCAGAGAATTGGAAAGACGTTCCCAAGAGTTGCTAAAAGTCATGAAACGGGAAAACCTTGATTGCATCCTGGCCCAGAACATTACCCTGTACATGGGCGGAGCCAATCGTTGGTTGACGGATACCACTGCGGAAATTCACTATCCTCAGTCATCCTTCCTTACCAAGGATGGGGATATCGGCTACATTGCCTGCAGCGGACCGCCTCTTGATCTCTATCCCCCTTCCCACTTGTTGAGGATTGGCCAGCCCTGGGACGCAGCGCCATATTTTTCAGTTTTTAATTTTACCTGGGATTGGGAAGGCAAACTGTTTGAAAGATGGATTAAAGAAAACAACCCCAAAAGAATCGGTATTGCCGGAATGGAAATGTTCCATTGGAACTACTATGACTATTTGGAAAAGAACTTCCCCTACGTAGAATTTATTGATGTTTCTTCATTAATTGACGAAATCAAGGCAGTAAAAAGTGAAGACGAAATTAATTTCTTGGAAAAATCCGCTTTTGTCCTGGATAAAGTCATGAATTACCTGCCTGCGGTGGCTCAGCCCGGTGTGCGGGAATACGAAGTCAGGTCCAAAGCCATGCAGTTGGCTTCAGATTTGGGTGGGGAAGAAGCGATTGTTATTATCGGGAGCGCCCCGAGAGATGAGAAGTTTGATTTAATGCCAAGCTTTTTCCAGAACAGGGAACTGCAAAAAGGAGACCAAATGTATGTCAAATTGCAGTGCAGCGGTCCAGGGGGCATGTACACCACTCTTGGCCGGATGTTTTCCATTGGTACCGAACCTTCCGCCAGCATGCAGCAAAGCCTGCAGGAGGCTATAGCTGCCCAGGATAAACTCGTAAGCATGCTTAAAGTTGGCATGGATCCCCAGGTTATTTTTGCCCAATACAACGAATACCTGGTTGCTCAAGGCTATAAACAGGAGACAGGCTTGTTCGCTTACGGACAGGGCTATGATCATATTGAAAGGCCCAGTATCCAGCCGGGTGAAACTTTGCCTCTGGCCAAAGATATGTGTATGGCTGTCAATACCAATTTAGTATCCGCTACAAGAACATTCTATCTTGCCGATAGTTTCTTGCTTAAACCAAACGGTCCCCAAAGAATGAGTAAAACACCTTTAGCAATACTGCGCACTTAATATGGGAAAGGAGTGACAAAAATGAGTGTAGCCGAAAGAATTAGAAGACAGATTTCCGATAAAGAATTGCAGCGCCGCTGGCAGGCGACGAGAGAATTATTGAAAAAACATAACCTGGATTGTGCTTTAACTCAAGGCAGTAATATGTTTTTGGGAGGGTATGTCCGCTATCTTACGGATATACCGGCTGAATACAATTATCGCATGACCGTGCTTTTCCCGGTAGATGATGAAATCACTCTGGTCAGAACCAGCGCTTCGCCAATTCCGGCCTGGGCTTTAAGAGGAGTCAAAGAAGTATTGTATGCGCCCTTCGCTCCCACTCTCAATTACACAGCTGAATCCGAATCCGGATTGGTTATTGACTACCTGCGCCGCAGAAATCCGAAAAGGGTAGGTTGGATTGGTAAAGCCATGCTCAGTGCCGGACTTATGCTAAGGCTAAGGCAAGCTTTCCCTCAGGTGGAATTTGTGGACATTACTGATGAATTCGATATGATCAAAGCACTTAAAAGCGACGAAGAAATGGAACTCATCAGAGAAACCGCCCGCATCCAGGATGCTCTGTGGGCAGCTTTGCCGGCTATTGTTAAGGTCGGTATGACTGAATACCAAATCCGGGCCGAAGTTATGCAGCTTCTTATTAACATGGGCAGTGAAGAACAATTGCTTTTCATAGGCACGGCTGAACCCGGTAAAGCTTGCGGGATGTCAACTTTCCAGTATGCTAACCGGAGAGTTAAAGAAGGTGATTATGGCGTGCTCCTGGTGGAAGTTAACGGTCCTGGCGGTTATTACTGCGAATCAGCCCGTAACTTCTGCTTTGGCGAACCTTATAAAGAATTGCAGGATGCCTGGGATGTAGCTGTAGAAGGCCAGCAATTAACTGCCGATCTTTTAAAACCCGGTACCCCGGCTAAGGAAATCGTCGCCAAGTACAATGAATTTGTGGCAGCCAAAGGTTACAGCCAGGAAGGCCGTCTCTATGGTCATTCCCAGGGCTATGACTTAATTGAACGTCCTGCCTTCATGGCCTACCATAAATTTGGGGAAGAAACCATGACTATCGAAGCCGGTATGAATATCTCCCTGCATCCCTATTTAATTGATAAGGTTCAAACCGTCTACGTCAACGATAATTACTATGTAACAGAAAAGGGTGCCGAGAAAATCCATAAAACTCCGCCCGAAATAATTATTCTCTAGACCATATGAACCAGAAAAATATAATCCTAAGCTAATAAATACAGTGCAATTAAGATTATTTTGCGTACAAAAGCAAATTTTCCGGCAAATTAAAAATGAAAGTGTAAAATTAAATAAAGTAAAATATTAAATTATCGTAATATCGATTAACAAATGTTTAAGGGGGTAATTGTGATTTATTCACATTAACCCCTTATCTCTTTTCTAATGCTAATTTTAATTTCAATTCTAAATCAAAATCAAAAGCTAATTCAAAACTAATTCAAATTCTAATTTAAATTCTATACTAATTCAATTTTTAATGACTCAAACCAACTAACTAACAAAAATTACATACTTACCAATTTGCATAGGTTAAAGCTAAAACTGACCATACTGATATTGCAAAGATTAAAAATTTTAAACAGAAAAAACTGTTCCATATTTCACATTCCAACCGCCATTAGCGCTAAGATCGATCATTCCTTGCCTCCGGGGTGACAACGAGAAGCTCAAAGAAATAGAAGAGTCTTGGATATTATATGGGAACTATTCTTAAAGCATCATCATGCAACCTAAAGTATAAAGTGTAAGGGGGTACAGTAATAGAAATGGGACCCGTTAACCGAGTCATAGATTTCCTGATTAATATCTTAGCCGCAATTGCAGCGGTAATCATGGGGCTGTTACTGATAGGCATCTGTTATGCAACTTTTTCCCGTTTTGTTTTCAATGAACCCTTGGCCAGAACAGTCGAACTGGCAGCTTACAGTTTGATTTATATTACCTTCCTTTCTGCACCTTGGCTGTTAAGGCAGAGGGGACATATCAATGTTGATTTAATCCTTCTGGCTTTAAAAGATAGAGCCAAAAGGGCGCTTTTGCTCTTCAACGACATTTTAGGAGTCATTATTTCTGTTTTCTTTTGTTATTTCAGTTATCTGGTAACCATGAGCAATATCAAAGAAGATGTTAGGATTATGGATTCTTCCAATACCCCCCAATGGTTGCTTCTGTTTGTTATACCCATCAGTTTTCTGTTTTTGACCATTCAATTTTTACGCTTTATCCGGGAAGACATTATTCTGCTTAAAAAAGGGAAAGAAGGTGAACTGTAATGGAATGGTATATGGTACTTTTGCTCATTTTTGTAGGCCTCATCGCCATTATGTTTACCGGACTTCCCATTGCTTTTAGTTTTTTATTGGTATCTTCGATTGTAATGTTTTTCCTGATGGGGGAATTTGGTATTAGACAGCTTGTTTTAGGAATGTACGACAGCCTAAACAGCTTTCCTTTTACGACGATTCCCTTCTTTATGATTATGGGGGAAGTATTTTACCAATCAGGGATAGTTACAAAAACCCTGGATACCCTATCACTTTTTGTGCGCCGCATTCCCGGCCGCCTGAGCGTCATAACCCTCATAGCAGGCGGGGTTTTTGCCGCCTTAAGCGGCTCGGTAGTAGCTAATGTAGCTATGTTCGGGGCTCTGATGCTACCGGAAATGATGCGCAGAGGTTATGATAAATCTCTAATTGCAGGTTCCATCATGGCTTCCGGTGCCTTGGCCATGGTTATCCCTCCCAGCGCAATAGCCGTTTTGCTTGGGGGAATAGCGCAGATTTCGGTAGGAAAGATCCTTATCGGCTCAATCCTTCCGGGAGTTGTGTTAGTAATTTTCTATATTGGCTACGTTGTGATTTCAACTGTGCGGAAGCCTTCTTTGGCTCCGGTTTATGAAGTGGGGCATGTCTCCACGAGCGAGATGTTCAGAGCGGCTTTGGTTGATATCCTGCCCCTGTTCTTCATTTTTTTGTTGGTTATGGGTTTAATCTTTTTAGGTGTGGCTACCCCGACCGAAGCCTCTGCTCTGGGTGCCCTGGGAGCCCTTATATTAACCGTATTTTACAGGAGATTTTCCCTTAAGCTTGTATATGACTCTCTTTTAAACTCCTTGAAAGTAACGGCCATGATTTTAATGATTATTGCCGGCTCCGCCGGATTCAGCCAGATTCTTGCCCTGACAGGGGCCAGCCGGGAAGCGGTGGCTGCTATTTTGGCCTTGCCAGTATCCTCCATGGTAATTCTCTCGTTAATGCTCTGTATTACCATCCTGTTGGGCTTCTTCATGGAACAGACCGCGATTATGATGATTACCTTGCCTTTGTTTATGCCCATCGTCAACGCCTTGGGATTTGACCAGGTCTGGTTTGCAGTTCTTATCTTAATCTGCCTGCAAATTGGCCAGCTTACACCGCCGGTGGGTTTAGCCCTCTTTACCATGAAAGGTGTTGCACCGCCTGAAGTTACCATGGGCGATATTTACCGGGGAGCTGTCCCCTATGTTATCCTGGATATTATAGTTCTTGTTCTATTAGTGTTGGTTCCATCCATTATTACGTTCCTTCCAAATTTAGGAACGTAATATATAGTAAGAACAGGCAAACCAAAGTACCAAAGAGACTCAAGCCAAAGGAACGTTAAACCAAAATGACGTCATACCAAAAAAAATATCAAATTAGGAGGATTGGAGTATAATGAACAAAATGAAAAAGCTTTTGGTCATTGCTTTAAGTTTACTTGTTGCCATTACTTTTGCCGGCTGTGGTGGAGGCACCAAAACTCCGGCGGGTGAAGGGGAAACAGTTACCCTGAAAATCTACAGTGCCTGGGCTGAGAATAATAGCATGAATGTCCACCTGAAACCTTTTGTGGACAAAGTAAACCAAAAGTCTAACGGTACCTTGAAAATTGAATGGGGAGGCGGGCCGGAAGCTATCCCAACTCAACAATTAGCTGAAGCTATCAAAAACCAAATGGTTGATATTGCCTGGACAGCTCATACCTATAATATTTCCCATATCCCTGTTTTAGAAGGGGTTAAACTTTCGACTTATGATTTTGATGAGCTGAGGACCAACGGTGGCTTTGATTATCTCGACCAATTGTACCAGGAAAAAATGAATAACCGTTTATTGGGGCATACCATGGGCGGTTTGGAATACAATCTCTACACCACCCAGAAAGAAATTAAATCAATTGCCGACTTTAAAGGTTTGACCATCCGGGCAACACCTGCTTACCAAGCCTTTGTGGAAGGGTTAGGGGCAGCTGTGGTAAATACCGCCCCCGGTGAAGTCTACCAAGCCCTGGAGCGTAATGTTGTACAAGGGTACGGTTGGCCCAGTGTGGGAATTGTGGATTTTGGCTGGCATGAAGTAACCGGCTATATGATTGAGCCATCCTTCTATAAAGTAGACGGTGCAGTATTAATTAGTAACAAAGCCTGGAATAAATTAAACGATACCCAAAGAAAAGCTTTAACCGAAGCAGCTAAAGAAATAGAATTGGAAACCGAAGAGTATTATAAAACTAAAATTGCTGAAGAACGCAAGGTAATTAAGGACGCAGGGGTAAAAACTACTACTTTAACCGGCGCTGTGGCCGATGAGTATTTAAAAATTGCTTATGAAAGTGCCTGGAACAATGTCATAAAAAATGCACCGGAAGAAGGCCCCAAACTTCGCGACCTCATTACCAAAAAGTAAAACAAGTGCTCAAAGTTTAAAAAGGGGATAGTATGGGACAAGAAGACGGTTCTTTTGGGAAAAAGGGACGGCTCTTCTGTCCCATATTCTGCTTAGGCAGAATGAAACGCCTAAGGATTTCTACGCCAATGCTGGAGACAGTAGCCAGGATGATTAGGGCAATTGAAACAAATTACGATAAACTAGTCTATTGATTGAGCCTAAATTGATACCCGGAATATTTTAGTTTAAATCTATAAGCTTGTAATTTCTGCTGCCCAAACCGATTTTTTCAGCATATACTAACTGAATAGTGGCATCCACCGAAGGATATAGAGCCTTAAATCTATCTTTTTCGGTATATTTTTCGCCTAGTTGCGATTCAGGATTTCCAGGAGCATGATTAACTAAATCAAGAGCGGCTTGGTCAATAGCCACGGGATCTTTAGAAGCCAAAATGCCTATATCCCCTACAATAGGAACGTCATTCCAACCAAAACAATCACACACAGGGGAGACGTTTGTAATAAAAGTTATAAATCCTACCTTATCTGCTTTCCCGTAGAGAGCACCCGCGGCATATTCTACGGTCTTTTCTTGAATTTTAGTTAGATCGGACTTCCACTCCATCACAATAGCCTGGTGAGGGCATGTTACAGAGCATTCAGCGCAACCTATACATATTTCTTCTAAAATCTTAGCTTTATTCTCCACTGTAATGGCATCGGCTGGGCATACCGTAATACATTTGCGACATCTTTTACACTTGTTTTCTTCAACATAAGGTAAGACATCCGAATGTTGCTGTAGCTTGCCTGCTCGGCTGCCAAAACCCATTCCTAAATTCTTTAAGGCTCCTCCAAATCCATGAAGATTGGCACCTTTAAAATGGGAAACAGTTAATATAAAGTCACTCAGGCAAGCTGTACTAGCGATTTTCACTTCTTGAAAATGTTTTAATTTTACGGGGATGGAAATATAATCTTTTCCTTTAAGACCGTCAGCAATTATTAAAGGAACTCCAACAACTGAAAAATCAAATCCATTTAAAATTGCCGTCTCAAGATGATCGACAGCGTTGCTTCTGGTTCCCACATAGAGAGTATTGGTATCGGTTAGGAAAGCTTTACCGCCTTTTTCCTTGATCAGGTCAACCAAACATCGGATATACTGAGGACGAATATAAGCAAGATTGCCGCGTTCTCCAAAATGTATTTTTATTGCTACAAAATTTTGGGGTTCAATGGCCTACACGCAAAATTGTTGGAACTGCAGCCATTAAGTCATCATGAAGCTTAACTGCCTTAGTCCATTGTTCAATTTCCCATTCAGACTTAACCGCTTTGATCCTATCCATCATATCAGTGGCATCAACAAATTCGACGTCTCAAACGCTGCTCTGCATTGGGTCAAAGATCATGAGAAGTTGCTGCAGAATTGTTATAGAGCGCTAAAGGCTGGTGGTGTAATACGGTTTAATTTTGCGGGAGACGGAAATTGTTCCAATTTTATCGAGATAATTCATGATGTTATGAATTATCCACATTACAAGGTGTATTTTAATAATTTTGTATGGCCATGGTTTATGCCACGGATAAGTGAGTACGAAAGATTATTAAACCAACAAAAATTTAAAGAATTGCGCTGCTGGGAAGAAAATGCAGATAGAAATTTTAGAACAAAAGATGAAATTGTTAAATGGATTGACCAGCCTTCTATTGTACCGTTTTTAGAGGTTCTTCCCAAAGAAAAACAACCAGGGTTCAGAGATGAAGTTGTGAATAGAATGGTTTATAAAACCAAAAACTCGGATGGAACTTATTTTGAAACTTTTAGAAGGATAAATGTTTTTGCAAGAAAATGAATTTTGACAGAAAACCCTGCTATTGTGATTTATGAACCGTTGTCCCAAGATGGTCATGAAATGTTGGAACAAAATTCTGAGTGCGGATATCTTGGATTTATTGTTTGATAAAGGAATACATTAGGGAGCATTCATTAACATGAATGAAGTTGTTTTTAATAAGTATTTTGATGTTTTCTTTTTGTTCTGGGGTAAATCTCTTCTCCTTTCCATGGTCTCGTTCTAACTTATTTTCTCTGTTTCGTCTGTCTTGTTTTCTGGGTCCATTAACTCAGAATCCTCTGTTGAATTTAATACAAAAAAGTCTGGTATAAAAAATTCAACGGAGTTGAAAATAAAACTTAACTATGGTAGCCTTAAAGTAGAATTTTCCAGGAACAAGAAGGAGGAAATACCATATGGAAAACAGATTTTTTTACGTAAAAGATTATACGAACCCTGCTCCGGAAAAAGCTACCAAGAATATACTCTATGAAAATGAACGTACAAATGGCGTGATTTGGGTAATCCCTCCCGGTGAAGAACTTCCTGCCCATTATCATCCGGATACTGATGACGTCTGGGTTATCCTCCAAGGCAAAGGCGAATATTTCATGGGCAAAGGCAAAACACGTACCATTGAAGCAGGCATGGTCATTCCTGCTGAAAAAACGGATGTCCATGGCGTCAAAAATACGGGTGATGAATTGCTCGTTTTCGCAGCCGTTTCTGCTCCCATGCCGTCAGTAATGATTAAAGAAGAATAATAAATAAGAATAATAAAGGAGTATAATATCCAGATTAACGGTAAAAAACACAAAAAATACTTCAAATAATGCTTAAAAATAATACTTCCTAAAGATAATATTTAGTTAAAAAAAACGGAAGCCGCCTTTCTGACAGATTAGCAATGAGGACTAAAGTCAGAATGGCGGCTTTTTGTTATTTTGGTTAGTGGGAGTTGGTGAGCCCTGAAGTGATCTGCTTGACAGTATCCCGGCAGAAACGGATCCGTTCCAAATCTTTTTCTACGAGCATTGGGAATTTATCCGGAGTATCCAAGGCTTCCTCCGCCGGTATCACTTCATAGAAAAAGCGGTTACCGCGGATTTTTTTATTAACCCAGGTGGGAAGGCCTTGGGCTTCAATTACCTCTTTGCTAAGTATCCGGGAATAAAACTTTGTGTCCCTTTCAGGTTGGAGGGAATCGACTCGGGGAGATAACTCGTGTCTATTCTCAGGCTGTTGTAAAGTATCTTCTGGTCCTACTTTGATGCGGAAAGTAATTTTGGCGATAAGGCCTTGTTCCGTATAAATATCGTCAACAGTTTCCAAGCGTTGGTCGGAGATAAAGTTCCCCAGGGAATAAAAGACCGGAACTTTGGAGCCGGCAGGGGAAGTAAGATAAACTGCGGGCTGCAGCACATGAGGATGACCGCCGAAAATAGCGTCTACCCCCAAAGAAACCAGCTTAGATGCCAGTTCTTTCTGAAAGTTATTAGGCTGCCGGTGGTATTCGTCCCCCCAGTGCAAGAAAAGAATAATAATCTCGGCACCGTCAGCGCGAGCATCTTTTATGCTTTCTTCTATACTAAGTAGGGATTTTTCAACATCTTGGGGATCAAAGCTAGCCAGCAAGCCGGCCATTTCCGCCGGCAGGATTAAGCCGTTAACATCTAGACTGCCGTCCCAGCGGGGATAGGTATACCCGTAATTCAGAAAAGCAATCTTTACCCCTTTAATATCTTTAATGACATAGGTTTTCTCTTTTTCTTCCGCTTTCACCCCGATAATATCGAGACCTTCGTTTCTGACTACTTCGATGGTCCTGTAAAAGCCGGATATCCCTTGGTCCATCCGGTGGTTATTTGCCGCTGTCAGGATATCCACTCCGGCATCTTTCAATGCAGTGACAATGGAATCAGGGGTATTAAATCTGGGGTAACTGGCATAGCCTTTTTCCGGGCCGGCTAGGACTGTTTCCAAGTTGGCTACCGTAATATCAGCTTGCTCCAAATAAGGTTTGACATATTGAAATTGACTTTTAAAGTCATAATTTCCGGTTGCCGGATCATAGGCTGCAAAATATAAAGTATTATGGATCAAAATATCGCCGACAGAAGCGATGGTAATATCTACAATTTCCGGCTGAGTTGGCGACGGGCTTTCAGGTGAATCACCATTCTGATTTGGAAGAGAGGGGTCGTCTGCTATTCTATCCGGCAGAAGCAAATAACCGGCCAAAAACAAAAAGAAAATAAAGATTACCGCTAGGAATGGTCTTTTCCTGCCCTTTGTTTTAACCATTTTATATCACCCCTAAGCCGTTTACTTAGGCTTTAGCTTCCAATCAGAAGTAAGGCAGAGGAACCGGCCCCTTACTCTTTAGACCGACTAGTTAGTTCTGCCGATATGCCGTCCTTGTCGCTTTCGAAGCGAGGGAACTCAAGCAAATGCCATTGTAACCGGTATTTAATACACTCCGAAGGACTTAATGAATTTAAACAGAGGACATACTTTTTTCCCTGGAAATTTTATAGTTATAAATCAGCCGTTCTGTCAATTCAAGAATTGAATCAGGTGACAATTCCCGGGCAAGTTCTGCCGCTTTTTGGCGCATATCTGAGAGTAGTTTGGGATTCTCCACAAAACGGTCAATAAGCAGGTTCAATTCCGTAGTATTATGGGCCCGGACAGCTAAACCGGCTTTAACTAAAATTTCAGTGTTTTCTTCTTCTTGTCCGGGAATAAAAAAGGGAATAATAATCGGGATATTTTTATTAATAGCTTCGGTAACAGTCAGCCCTCCGGGTTTGGTGACAATAACATCGGATTCGTCCATCAAATCCGGAATATTTCGTGTAAAGCCATATATTTTTACTTCTTTGCCGTTAAGTATTGAATCGGCTAATTTATTTTCCAGAGAAGTTTTAAGTCTTTGGTTATTGCCGCATACGACCAGAATCCTTAAATTGTGTTTGTTGGTTAGCAGTTTATCCAGGCATTTGCGCATATAAGGGACACCCATGCCTCCACCCATTAACAGGATGGTAAAGGTGTCGTTCTTATGCTCCCGCCGCGGCTGGCGAAATTCTTTGCGAATGGGTATACCATAAACATAAATCTTACTTTCAGCAACACCTTTTTCAGTTAAAGTATCTTTAGTATAACGGGAACCCACAATATAAGCATCCACATATTTATTGACATAAAAGAGATGGGCCATGTAATCCGTGACTATAGCAATAAACGGTAAGTTTATCTTCCTATCAGCTTTTAATAAGGAGACAACATTCACAAACAGTGGATGGGTAACAATCAGCAAATCCGGCTTATGTTCCTGAATAAGTTGGTAAATAGTAGTACTGAGGGTTAAGTTTAAGAAGGTGACGACGCCTTTGTTGACATACTTATGATAGGTTATCTTGTAAAGTTTGCCATACATTTTTGGCAGTCGGCTGGCAAGGAGCTGGTAACCGTCGTCAACCAGCTTTTCCATCAGCTTGCTTTCTTCCTTCACAGGTTCGGCAATACTGACAGAGTAACCGGATGCTTCGAGATCCTCTTTTAAGCACTTGGCAACTTGATTATGCCCTTGACCTGTTGAAGCCGAAAGAATCAAAACCTTTGCCATCTACTTTCCCCTCCTTGTAAAGTATTTGCTTATTACTTCTACTCTATTTATATTTGGGCAAATAATTAAAATTTAATTACTAACAAACTATGCTAAGTCAGCTTTTCCCGAGACCATTATGCTGTTTGGTTCAATAGAACAATTCTTTAAAATTGTGTTGCGGCCAATGACAGCATTGCTGCCCACCAGGGTTCCTTCGCTAATAAAGGCATTAGCCCCAATTTGGCAGTTGGAAGCAATGACGGCATTTTCCACTACGGCATTCTCCATGAGAATACAATTATCCCAGATAACACAGTTATTCAAATAGACATTACTGCCAATAACGCAATTTCTTCCGATAAAAACGTTTTGACCCAGGATGGTGCTTAAATCCAAAGTGGAATTAATCCCGGTCAGGCAGCTGTTGTGGAGTAAATAAACCCCGTCTTTGGCGGCGTTTTCTTTTAAACTGGGGCGTTGAAGAGCATCGACCTGGGCTTGTTGGTAAAAAGCGGGCGACCCGATGTCGCACCAATAATCTTCCGTAACATAGCCGTAAAAGTCCAACTTTAAATCGATTAGCTTTGGAAAAAGCTCCCGCCCGAAGTCATAGTAACCATCCGGAATTAGCTGAAATATTTCCGGTTCCATAAGGTAAATACCGGTATTAACAACATTGCTTAAAGCTTCATCCGGCCTTGGCTTTTCCTGAAAAGCAACAATTCTGCCGTCTGTTTCGGTTACTACTACTCCATATTGGGAGACTTCCCTGAAAGGTTTTAGAGCAATGGTGACTAAAGCCTTTCTCTTTTTATGAAAATTATACATGGCAGTAAGATTAATGTCTGTTAAGGCGTCACCGCTTAAGATAAAGAAAGTTTCATCCAGAAAATGGCGGTTATTTTTCACTCCACCGGCAGTTCCAAGTAGCTTTGGTTCATAAGAATATTGCAAATATACTCCCAAATCTTCTCCCTGTTGGAAATAATTACATATATAATGAGGATTATAATGGGTATTGGCAATAATATCTGTAATGCCGTGTTTCTTCAGAAGTTTAACGGAATACTCCATAACAGGTGTGTTAAGGACGGGCACCATGGGTTTAGGAAGCGGATTAGTCAAAGGCCTGAGTCTTGTGCCGGTTCCAGCGGCCATGATCATCGCTTTCATCAAATTCACCAACTTTTTTCAGCTTGGGGCCGAAGAAAATATTCCTAGTCTATATTATGTTCTTAAACAAAGATCTTACGACCTAAAAAAACTAAAGTCATTATAACAGGTCGTACATCTATTTTACACCAGAATAAAACATTGGTCTAATACCACGTCAAAAGTTTAACGCCAATAAAGCTGGATCATCATTTTCAAATGGCTTTTCAAAGTCTTTATCAAAGGCCTTCCAGGCCTTTTAAATTTATTATCAGCAGGTTTAGTTCGTCAAGCATCCCGGTATAAGGCTTTTTACTGGGAACCACAGCATAGCTCAGATCAGGGGAAAGCTTTATTCCCGGGAGGAAATGCTCGTTATCTTTGGCTTTATGCAGAATTCGTGTGTTTTCACCGACTTGCAAGTAGATTCCGTTCTCAGTTATATAGAAAATCTTATCTTCTAACCAGCCTGCACAGAGTAAAGGCTCCGAAACTTCTAACTCATGGCAGGTTAGGCTGTTAAGATCAAAAACATAGCAGGAATCTTCCTCGGGCAGGAGAAGGGCTTGATTATTGACGGAAAGCAAACGCCCGCTTAGGAGAATTGCCCTGCTTTCCGGCTTAGACCAGAAAGGCTTGAGGAAGACCGCCTCTTTTGTGGTAAGGTCTACCCGGCCATATAAGGCATAAGCCCGGACGCTGTTAGGGGTAGCAGCCTTGCCATGGAGAAAAAGATATTTGTTATCGGTGGTTTTGAAGGCTTCAAAGAAAAGAGTATGAATACTATCCAGCTCCAGACCGCACTTCACCAAGGCAGGTTTAAGATCCAGGGTGAACTCGGTTGCCCCGTCATCGGAGAGGAAATTGAGGCTCGTCGCCTGGAATCTGGCTCCGCTGTCTAAACGGTAAGCTCGGAATTCATTTTGCTCTTGTCTCAGGAGCGGGTCAATGAATTCAAATTTGTTGGCGAGTCTGGGTACCACTTGCCTTTTGCTGGAACGGCTCCAGGTAAAATCATAATGAGTATTGAATTTTTCCTTTGGAGCCAGGGCATAAATTCTTTGCGAGCGCATATCCAGCAAATTCCACTGGCCGCGGAAATCGTCACTAAAGGGTTTGAAAACTTCTCTAACTACTGCTTGGTTGCCGTCCGGAGACCAGACCGGGTCTAAAAAAGAATGGGTTAGACGGGCGTTAAAGGGAGATATCCGGCCGGTTTGGAGATCCAATACCCAGAGCTTGGCAAGGTAATGGTTATAGTAAGCAAAATTAGAGCCCAGGATAAATCGGCCATTGGGAGACCAACTTAACAATTCAGTAGAACAGGTAGCAAAAGTTTGCTCGGAGGGGTTCTTGGTCAAAGGCCATTTCTGGCTCTTACCGGTTTGCAGGTTATGAACAACTAAATACCCCTGCTCAATATAGGCAATTTTTAAGCCGTCAGGGGACAGCGCTAGGCTTGTCTCATTATAAAAGTTAATAATAGGCTGAGAAATAGTTTCCGCGTTTTTAAAACTGATAAGTTTTACTCCTTGGGGCCGGGCAAAACACCACAAAGTATCGGGTCCCGCCCAAGCATAAAGGCTTTCGCCGTTATAGGCATCATCGCGCCCGCAAATAAAGGGGCCTGTCTGCTGGATAAACTCAGAGAGGGAGTGAATTGTTATTTTTTTCTCTTGCATAGTTAAAGCTAAGGATCCTAGGTCGATTGGTTCGGAAAGATTAAAATCTTTGAAGGAGAATTCCTGGGGTTCATAAAAAGGGCTGACCAACCAAAAACTATCGGGAAGAAAGGCGCTCTTACCCAAAATCTGATCCAGGCGGACAACATCACTGGAGCCATCCAACCTTTCAGAGCCGGAAGAGGCTTGAGGTTGCAGGGTTTTACCGCCGACAACAATCTCAAACATCGGTGGAAGGTTTTTAAGGGAAAAGCTAATTTCGCTCAGCTTAAGAGATTCCGAAGAAGCGGATTCAGCTTGGGTTTGCCCCCAGTTTTTGAAAGCGGTTTTAACGGCAGTAGGATGATGGCGGGTATAACCCAAAGTTAAAAGGGTCAAACCCAACAAGAAGATAAAAATTAGGTAAAAGAAAAAAACTTTCCTATTCATCATCAAGTAGACCTTTCAATACTAAAATTTAGGAAGATAAAGGGGCTTATCCTGCCCTCATAAAGGCTTGCTGTTCCCGTTTTTTGGGTATGAAATAGCATGGACAACCGGGCAAGCCGTTATAATATATGCTTTATAGACTTTCCTTATGTCATCCTGAGGGCGAAGCCCGAAGGATCTTGCGAAGCGAAGGCATGTCCTGAGCAAAGCGAAGGCTTGTCCTGAACGAAGTGAAGGAACTTAAAAAAATAAAAGGAAGTATCACCAGCTAATTCTGCTTTTTAAACAGCGGATTACTTCTTGGATTACGTCTTGAACCGAATGTTTAAAGCAGAACTTGCGTGATACTTCCTTGAAAGCCAAAAGCTATGCCTTTCAATGCTCAAATTTAATTTCAACGGATTTTTTACCGGGTGAGCTTTCTTTAGGCAGGAAAATATTTAAGACCCCATTCTTATAAATAGCGCGCACATTTTCGCTGGAAACCCTGGCGGGAAGAGTGACTGAACGCCTGAATTGCCCTGTATACCTTTCTTTTTTATGCATTCTGTCTTCTTGGATAACATGCTGCTCCCGGTTCAAAGTACCGCTAATTGTTAAGACATTGTTCTCAATATCGATGGAGACATCTTCTTTCCTTTGGAGCCCGGGCAAATCGCAGGAAACGATGATTTGTTCATCTGTTTCATAAATATCCATAAAAGGAAGAGTTAAATTTGGCGAGAACTCCTCTTCAAAGAAAGAAAAAGGAAGACGGTAGATCCTGTCAATTTCTCTTCTCAGGTTATCAATATTACGCATAGTATGGTAGGGAATCAAATTCATATCATGACCTCCTTTTGGTACTTTTTATAACTGGATTATTATGGACATACAGCGGCACAAAAATCCGCAAGTTTATTTTTCCCGCCGGGCAAAAATATATGTAGCTTCTGTAGAAATGTTTAATTGCACCAAGGAATGGCAAAGTAATAAACAAAGCGATAAAAGTCAAGCTGAAAAAGATTTTTACACAGGTATTTGACCTTTATTGACCTTTGTACTAAAATAAAACTAACTTAAAAAATAATTTAAGTTGTTAATTAAGTATTGGGGGTAAAAATATGAGCTATTTAATACCAATGGTAGTTGAACAAACTAATCGCGGGGAGCGCTCCTATGATATCTATTCCAGGCTATTAAAGGACCGCATAATTTTTCTGGGAGGCCCGATTGATTCCAATGTGGCCAACCTGGTAGTCGCCCAGCTTCTTTTTTTGGATGCAGAAGACCCGGAAAAAGACGTCTCACTCTATATCAACAGCCCTGGCGGGTCAATTACAGCCGGCATGGCCATCTATGATACCATGCAATACATTAAATCCGACGTGCAGACTATTTGCGTGGGCACAGCAGCCAGTATGGCAGCATTTCTCTTGGCTGCCGGGACCAAAGGCAAAAGAATAGCTTTGCCTAATTCCGAAATTTTGATTCATCAGCCCTTAATAGCCGGCTCAGGACTTTCCGGCCAAGCTACCGAAATAGAAATACACGCTCGCCAGCTTCTTAAAATTAAGGCTAAGCTGAATAGGATTCTCGCCGAAAAGACAGGCCAACCATTAGAGAAGATAGAACGCGATACCGACCGTGATTATTATATGTCGGCTGAAGAAGCTAAAGAATACGGGATTGTCGACCTAATCCTGGAAAAGGCCGTAAACCTCGATTCCAAAAAGAAAACCCGCTAAAAATTAAAAGGATATCCTGCCATATAGCCGGGGGTGTTGCATAACTACTTTAAAGTAGTAACAGCAACACTCCCTTTTTTAGTTAACAAAGAATCATAAAAAATGTATTAATTGCCATACTAATTAAAGCAGCCAATAATGGCGAGTTAAAACGCTCACAAGAAATTACGGAAAAGAAGCCAAAAAAGGAGGAAGTATCCTTGAAAAAAATTCGCAAAGCCGTGATACCTGCGGCTGGGCTGGGGACAAGATTTCTTCCTGCCACCAAAGCTCAACCTAAAGAAATGCTTCCTATCGTTGATAAGCCTACTATTCAATACATTGTGGAAGAAGCGGTTCAATCGGGAATCGAAGATGTAATTATTGTCACCGGGCGGAGCAAAAGGGCTATTGAAGACCATTTTGACCGCTCTGTTGAATTGGAGGTTTATCTGGAAAAAAACGATAAATTAGAGCTCTTGGCACTGGTCAAAAATATCGGCGAAATGGTTGATATTCATTATGTCCGTCAAAAAGAGGCTTTAGGCTTAGGGCATGCTGTGTACAGTGCCAGGAGGTTTATTGGCAATGAACCTTTTGCGGTGCTGTTAGGCGATGATATTATCTATTCTGCCGAACCCTGCCTGAAACAAATGATCAGGCATTATGAACTGTACGGCAGTAACATTATCGGTGTCCAGGAAGTACCTCTTCAGGATGTATCCAAGTATGGGATCATAAGCGGCCGCAAAATTGGAGCAAGGTTATTCAAAGCGGAAAACCTGGTTGAAAAGCCCCGCCCGGAAGAAGCCCCTGAAGTACCTTTAGCTATCATGGGTCGCTATATCCTTATGCCTGAAATATTTGATATTCTTGGAGAATTGCCTCCCGGAAAAGGCGGGGAAATCCAGTTGACGGACGGGCTCTTGGTGTTAAGCAAAACGCAGGATGTTTTGGCCTACAATTTTGAAGGCAAAAGATACGATGTTGGCGATAAATTAGGGTTTGTTCGGGCTACCATAGAATTTGCCTTAAGACACGAAGAAATTGCTGAGCCCTTGATGGACTATTTGGAAGAATTAGTTACCAGGTATCAGCAGGAAGGCCAGGGATTACGCCTGATTGCAACAAAGGGTCAAGAAGCCCGGGCAGGGTTTTCTCTGGCCAATAAAGCTGTTTTTCGTTAGAAATAATAGTAAAAAAAGAAGAAAGCGAGGTTCTGGGCGCTAATTCATCGTTTTAAATGGAAAATGTTGGCGGATATGGACGTACCTTCACCGAAAATAGGTTGTTGGACATCCCCAATGTGACAAGCTTTTTCCCTAATTATTGGTAATCTTATACAGAAAATACCTAACAGTAAGGAGGGAAAAAGATGATTTTCAGCCGCAAAAGCATACTTACCCTGGTAGGAGCGATTGTTCTTGCCGGGGTAATAATTGTCGGCGGTATTTATGGGCCAACAGCCTGGAAAGTTTTCCGCGGTCAGGTAGAAAACCCGGAAGATCAGGTAGTAATTCAAACCCCGCCAGTCAATTACGCTGAGCAGACGGGGGAGGAAAATGATGAAGGCACATCCACGGAGGTAGAAAACAAAGGTACTTCCTCCGGGGGAGAAGCGGCAGAACCTACTACCGGATCTCAACAGCCTTCCGATAGCGGAAGCAATTCCAATTCGGAAATCGACCCCAACGGGATCAAAAAATACCGGGAGCCTGACCTGAGTTTACTGAATCTTGCCCCTTCGATAGAAGGATATTTCGGGGAAGGGGCCTTAAGTGATGCTGCCAGGACTCTCGCATTTGGAGCTGCCTGGAACATTCACCAATATACTGACGGCTACTTATTTGGGATCACGGCCGGACCCCAAATGAATGAGCCGGATATCAAGAGATACATTGTATTCCACAAAACTTTATGGGAAAAGCAAATGGAAAATGAACAAAACCTCAGCAAAGCGGCTACCTTTGATGTTTATTTCCGCAACCTTCTTAACAGAGGGATCGATGCCTTTGACTCTAAAGACAAAATCCGTATAGAACAGTTCCATCAAGAAATCCATGACCTGGATTGCCATCTCTTCCGAGATGACATCAGCTCAAAGGTCTATGGTGCAACCCCCTTTGCCACTAAACGGTCGGAGTAAAGGGATTACTTGCATTATTCCTAATTGGTCAAAAAAAGAAGAGGCTTAAAGGTTAAAAGACAAAAGAGCCTTGTAAGAAAAAAGACGCGTAAAAGGGAAAGACGCGCAAAAAAAACCAATGAATAAAATAAAAAAAATAAAAGAGAAAATAACAAATAAATTAAAGAAGAACTGTAAAGAAAAAGAGAAAAAACCTCACTGGAGAAGATTGACTGAAATGACTTAAAGAAAAATGTTATTCTTCCTCGCTACCTCCTCGAGGACATGAATAACATTTTTCATTATGTTCTTCATGCTTATGTTTTATTTAAACTGCATTTCTTCAGCCCTTGACAGCATTTTGGAGCTGTGGGATAATATATTTAGATTATTAGAATATTGTCTAAATATCGAAACAAGCTCTACTGTCTTTATGTCTTACCGGCCCATATTTCCAGAGTTCTTATTGCCAAACCAAGGAAGTGAGTAATTAATGTCACCTTATAACGATACCTTTAAAGCTCTGGCCGATCCCACCAGGAGGAGGATTATCCGTTATCTTAAAGAGCGAAGTATGACGGCCGGAGAAATTGCTGAAAAATTTAATATTTCTAAACCAAGTATCTCCCATCACTTAAATATCCTAAAGCAAGCCGGATTGATCGATGATGAAAGGAAAGGGCAAAACATTGTCTATTCCCTAAATACTTCAGTTTTTGAAGAAGTAATGCGAATGCTACTGGATTTCTTTGACAAGGATAAGAAAGACGAAAATCTAAACTTAAGGGAAGGTGATTTAGATGATGGAAAAGAAAAATCCTAATATGCGCCTAATAATAATCGTTGGCGGACTCTTATGCTTAATAAACTTTGTGATCGGGTTTTTAGCCTATCCTCATCTTCCGGACAAAGTCCCTATGCACTGGAATTTGGCCGGTGAAGTAGACGGCTGGGGAACTGCATGGCAGGGCGCTTTTATGCTGCCGCTCATTGTTACTGGAGTATTTTTGCTACTGGTTTTGCTTCCAAAAATAGATCCCAAAAGGAAAAACTACGCCAATATGGGTAAAGCTTATACGACTATAGTTTTGGTATTGATAATTTTCTTTACGGTTATATATCTAGGTACGCTGGGAACCAGCCTTGGCTACCTGGAGAACATTCCCAACTTAGTTCAACTTGGTATCGGAGCTTTATTTATAATCCTAGGCAATTACATGGGCAAGCTGAAGCATAATTACTTTATGGGTATCCGGACACCTTGGACTCTGGCCAGTGAAGAGGTCTGGTACCGGACCCACAGGATGGCCGGCCCCTTTTGGGTTATAGGCGGGCTGCTCTTTATGCTTTCCAGCTTATTTGCCGGCGAAGTGTTCTTTAAAGCAATGTTGGTGATAGTATTTGTTTTAGTAGCTATTCCGACAGTTTATTCTTTTATTATCTTTAAAAAGCTGGAGAAAGAAAGCCAAAAAGAAAGCTAGAAGTAATAACTTAGAAAGAACTAAAAGTAGTGATTAGCAATATTATATAGTAAACAAAAATTAATAAGCATTTTTTAGTATTTAACAAAGAAGCAATTATAACAATTAAAAAGCAAACGTTGAACGTTTAAAATCCTCTCCTTTAGGAAATAATGATCATATATTCCTTTAGTGGGAGGATTGTGATTTTATGGATAAAAGATTCTGGCTAGTGACGGTCTTAGTCTTTGGCCTGGGAATAGTAGTAGGAGTATTTGGGCATATGTACTGGGGTACAATTCAGCCCGGCGCCAACCAACCTACAGAAAAAGAAAATGCTACAAAAGTCGATGGCCGGGAGTTAACCCCGTCTGAGAATATACTGATTGATTCTTCTGTAACGGGGCATGATGCCGGAATTGGCAGCATTATACAACAGAATAAAGAAGAAGGAAAGCCAATTACTCTGTCCCAGACCGAGCAGGATAAACTTATATCTGATTACAAACAAGCTTTAGGTATTCTCTTTGATGCTTGGAAGGCCAAGGATATGCCGACCTTCCGTTCGATTTTAGCAAATGCTTATTATGGGGACATCTTGGAAAGTCATATTCGCAAAGCAGAGAAATACCTCCCTCGTGGGATTGGCCTTTATGTCAGCGAAATAAACTTTGACGACATAGACATTGAATCAGCCGATAAACATTCTGCTACAATTAACGCTATTTATCGCTACACTGTCCAGGATTATGACCTTGACGAAGAATATCCTTATGGCGAAAAACACAGCCATTTTGTCCACGTCAGGGCCGATTTGATCAAAATAGACTCCCGCTGGCTGATAACAGGCGAGACCGTTATCTAATAGCAAGGCAGGAAATAGTAAAACAATGGCGAATAATAACAACTTGAGGAAACACTCTTAAGTTGTTATTGTTGTCATCCTTTTTTGTCATCCTGAGGGCGAAGCCCGAAGGATCTTTTCTCCGTGTCATTCTGAGCGAAGCGAAGAATCTTGCGAAGCGAAGAATCTTGCGAAGCGAAGAATCTTGCGAAGCGAAGGCTTGTCCTGAGTGAAACGAAGGAACTTGACCTAAAATAAAGACCCTTCGCTCC
>DUML01000061.1 GCA_012839895.1 Peptococcaceae bacterium
CTTTTCTTAACCAAACCCTAAAAATAACCCAGTCTGGCTGACGAAGGGTGTCAAGGGTGCGAAGCAGGCTTTAGCCCTTGCCCTTGACGCCATGAGGAAGACAGCTAAACTTCTAATTGGGTTGGTTAGGTATGAAAAATAATGAAATTTTAAGGTAGAAAAATTATTACGCAGATAATCTCCAATTATAGGGGGTCAACCCGAAACAGCCATAACCGGCAAAAGTAACGGAAGAACCTTCGGTAAGGCCTTTTTGCAGGGAAAGGGACATGCCTTTAAGAATTATCAATAAGAATATGTAAGGAGATGCTGTGTAACTGGAAATCCCAATGCTCACAAGGATGCGCATAGCCGTGATAGCACTAGCATCGGTCATTAAGGGCAGGTTTACGAGCTCCATAGTTTTTTTGCCTTGGAGAGCTTTCCTACTCTTCAGATATTCCAGGATAACATGTCCCAAATGAGGACGTAGGGGCAAGCTTATTCCTAATTGCTTCAGTATATACTGGGATTTCTCCAGGGCTTTTTCTAATTTGTTTTGAGCTGTATAGGCTTGGATTAATATTTCAAAGGTATTCGCTTTATCCAAAACCCCTTTGGAGTTGCTCAAAGTTTCGGCAGCAAGCTTTTCCATAAGGTCGTAATCGGCACAAGCAAAAGCAGTTTCCGCAGCTTCCAGATACAATTCCAGGGTTTGTTCATAAGCTTTCTCCCAAGAGTCTTGAACCAGGAGATTCCTCGCTTGAGTAAAGTATTCTGCCGCCCGGGAATAATCAGACAATAATTTGGCTTTTTTTCCAGCCCGGAGGTTTAAATTCAAGAGAAATTGACGTTCATCTTCGCTGGAGATAATAGGACCGGCTTTATTAAAATGATCGGTAATTTCCAAAAAACGAGCCTCTTTTTCCTGTTCAGGGAGATTTTGGTAAAGGAGTTTGCCTATGAGGTAATGAGTAGAATAGCGAAGTGACTTCTTAAGGAGGGAGTAAGCAGCTTGTTGAATTCGGTCATGAGAAAAAGCATATTGGTCCCCACGTAAAATCAACAGCCCATGTTCTAAAGCGGGTTTAAGGGTTTCCGCTGTTTTTTCCGACGACATTTGGGAGACGATAGCCAGAGAATGAAGGTCAAAGTAGTTGTTCATACAAGCGGCATACTGGAGTAATTCAATAGTAGCCTCAGGTAGTTTGCAGATTCTTTTGATCATTAAATCTATGATATCTTTGTTAACATCCTTCTTTTTTATATCTTCTAAATTCCAAACCCATTGTTTGTTTCGACGGTTGAAATAGAGGAGCTTATCCTCCTGTAAGGAGTAAAGAAACTGGGTTAGAAAAAAGGGGTTGCCTTGAGTTTCAGCCATACATATTTTGGCTGGCTCCTTAACTTCCTCTGCTTCACAGTGTAGGCTTTCTTGCAAAAGCTTTTGCACATGGCCGATTGCCAAGGGTTCCATGGCCAGAGTTACTATCCCTTGTTTTTGAAGCGCTATTTTACTCAGCCAAGCGGTTAAGGGATGAGAGGGGGCCAATTCATGATCGCGGTAAGCCCCCAGGATTAGCATAAAGTGCAGATTCTTGTCCTGCACGATTTTTTCTAGAAGCCTTATGCTGGGAGAGTCAGCCCATTGGAGGTCATCCAGGAAAAGAACAAGGGGTGTTTCCTTTGTGGCAAATAATTGGATAAAGCTCAGGAAAGCTTGATCCAACCTGTTTAAGGTTTCAAGAGGCGAGCCGGGTGCTTTTTTCGGCTGCGTACCGACTATTCTTTCTAACTCCGGAATTATTTGTACTATTAGCTGGACATTAGGAGTCAGAGCTTTAACGATTTTTTGCCGCCAGTCCTCAATAACCTGTTCGTTTTCAGTCAGAATTTTGCCGATAATCGTGTCTAAAGCTTGGGCAAAAGCGGTATAAGGCTGGTCCTTATTGTATTGGTCGAATTTTCCAGAAACACATAAAGCCCCGTCCTCCCAAACTTGTTCTAAGAATTTGGCGGCTAAGGAGGTTTTACCGGTCCCCGGAGCACCGGAAATCAAGACAAGTTGCGTCGACCCGTTTTTAATATGCTGGTAATTGTTCTTTAATTGGGCAAGTTCTTTTTCTCTATTATAAAGCCGGTCACTCAGGCGAAAATCCTCAATAATATCATTTTCAGCTATTTTAAAGTTCTTAATTTCATAAATTCCATGAGTAGAGTTGAGTAAGCACAGACATTTTTCTAGATCTGCTTTCAGCCCCCAAGCACTCTGATAGCGATCTTCCTGTTTTTTTTCCAGGAGTTTCTCCACAATCTCTGCCAGAATGGGAGGCAGGTTGGGATTGTTGTTTAAGAGAAAGGGGGGCTTCTTTGCCAGGTGGGCATGGACTATTTCTAAAGGATCTTCAGTTTGAAAGGCTGGTTTGCCGCTAAGCAACCGATAAAAAAGAAGGCCTAAGCAGTATAAATCTGATCTGAAGTCCACTTTGCGAGGCAACCTGCCGGTCCCTTCCGGAGAAATAAAACTTAAGGAGGGGAGAGATTGCTCCTCATCTCTACTGGGATCTTCGTCGTAGTAGAAGGCTTTACTGAAATCAACTAATTTAATTAGACCTTTGGAGTTAAACATTAGGCTGGAGGGGTTAATGTTATTATAGATAAGAGAATTCTCATATAAGACCACCAAGGCTTGGGTTAAGTTCAGGGCTAATTCCAGAAAGGGTTTGATGTCAAGGATTTGGCCTTCCGGAAGAGAAGATAGGTATTTGCCCTCGAAGTATTCAGTAACCAGAATTGGAATACCATCCTGTTGAATTAGTTCGATAACCTTTAAAATACAGTCTGCGTTGATCTTTTGGGTGAGAGCCAATTCTTTTTCATAACTTTGCAAAGCTTTAAGGGGCAAAGTTTTTCTGCCGGGCAGTTTAAGAAATACCGTTTGCCCGTCTTTCTCTCTAATACCTTTATAGATAACTTTATTATGGTCTTCAAATAATATCTCGCTCGGTAAATAGCCTTTAAGGAAAAACATAGTTCCTCTCCGCAAACAACCTTAAAGTTAAAGTGGATCGGCAAATAGCAAAAGCCGACTATACATTTTCCGGGAAGTAAGTTTTTAGCCGATAGCCTACGTTACGGACAGTTTCAATGAAAAAACTGTTACCGGCTACTTCGGAAAATTTTTTGCGGATCCTGCGGATGTGAACATCAATGGTCCTGGATTCCAAGTAGCAATCTGTCGACCAAATGGCATTAAGCATTTCTTCGCGAGTAAAGACTTTCCCGGGTTGTTTGGCCATTAGGGATAGTAATTCAAATTCTGTATATGAAAAATTCAGCTCTTGCCCCTTCAACCTGATGGTGCGTGAGTTAGGGTCAATTTCCAAGTCACCGAGGGAAATGATTTTGGAATACATGGGAGCTTGATGTGTTGTCCTGCGCAGGACAGCTTTTATTCTGGCCATAAGCTCATGGTAGCGGAGCGGTTTGCCTATATAATCGTCTGCGCCCAGTTCCAGGCCAAGGACATTATCTACTTCACTGGTGCGGCTTGTTAGCATTATTACCGGGATATGCTTGTACCGGGGGTTATTGCGAATCATTCTGAGCATATCCAGGCCGTCAATACCAGGTAGCATGATATCTAAAAGTAATAAATGGATTTCATTGCAATCCAAAATTTGGAAAGCTTCTTCACCTGAGGTCGATTTAAATACTAGGTAACCGTTTTTGGAGAGAGCTGATTCAAGTAAATTTAAAACATTAGGGTCATCGTCTACCAACAAAACCCGTGTTTTTCCCAAATTGCCCACCCCTTCTACATTTGTAATCTTATTATATCGATTAATTAACATCATTGTAATATAAATACGAATATTTGTAATCTTTTTCCCTTATATTATGTTAAAAAAGGGTCTTACTTCAAAAAGGAGGTGGAAATACTGGTTGAAGAAACTTTACCGGACACAAGATTAGCAGCTTTTCTAAAGATGTCTATGGCTAGAGCGGGAGCAGACCGGGGCTTTTTGATTCTTGAACAGGTTGGAGAACTCTTCATTGAGGCTGAGCAGGAAAACCGTGGTGATTCTCCAAAAACTGCGACACTTATCCCCTTAGAGCAATGCACTAAGCTTTCGCAAGCTATAGTACGATTTGTTGACCGGAGTTTACAGACGGTTGTAATTAACCAACCGGAGCATAAAGGTATTTTTGCCAAAGACCCTTATTTCCTTAATTCTCAAGCTCAGTCTATTGCATGTTTGCCGCTTTTTTTCCAGGGCATCCCCTCAGGTGTGCTTTATCTTGAAAACACTATGATGCCAGGCGTTTTTACAGCAGATAGGACGGAAGATCTAAAGTTTTTCTGTTCCCAGTCGCCATATGTAAAGAGCCTGCAGACTTTTCTTGGTCCGGATATTCCCAAATTCAGGCCTACTGTCTCTTTGACTCAGTTGCCGCTAACCGCCCGGGAACTGGAAATTGTGTTGCTGATAGCTAAGGGATTATCCAATAAGGTAATTGCTGAGAAGCTGGGGATATCAATAAGTGCGGTTAAGAAATATATTTTAAATGTTTACGGGAAATTCCAGGTTAACAGGAGAGTTCAGATTGTAACTATGGCGAGTGAACTAGGCCTTTTATAAATATGAAGGTAGCGAACTGACAGTGGCGCTAACCGGCAATTTTACTAAAGCAATTGGTATATAAGAATGGAGGTTAATAAATGGCTATATTTTCTCGTTTTGCTGATTTGGTAAAAGCCAATATTAATGATTTGTTGGATAAGGCTGAAGACCCGGAAAAGATGCTCAAACAAATGATAATAGATATGGAAGAGCAGTTACAAAAAGCTACCCAAGGTCTTGGGCAGGTTATGGCCAATGAACGACAAATGCGCAAGCAGGTAGAAACAGCCGAAGCTCAGTCCAGGATGTGGGAAGAACGAGCAAAGATCGCTCTGAAGGCCGGTGAGCAGGAACTTGCCAAACATGCTGTGGAAGAGAAATTGAAAGCAGATGAGAATGTTAAACAGTATCGTTCTATGCATTCTCAGCTTGAGCTTCAAATGGAGTCTATGCGCGAGCAAGTGAATGTTTTAAAGGGTAAGCTGGAAGAAGCCCGCAGCAAACAATCCTTACTAATAGCCAGAGCTCAGGTAGCGGAAGCCCGTCAGGGTGTTTCCGAGGCCTTAGGCGGTGTTGACGGTTCCGGAGCCTTTGCCAAAATGGAGAAAATGGAACGCAAAATTTCTCAGATGGAAGCCCAGGCGGATGCTGCGATAGAAATTTCCGGACTGGAAGCAAGGGAGGAGGACCCCTTCGCTAAGTTGGAAAAGAAAAGCGCCGCAGATGAAGAGCTGGCGCGCTTGCTGAAGGAAATAGCTAAAGAATAGAGTGTTTCCTGTTGTAAGATTATAAAAAAAGAAAGACTGTCAGAGCAGAGCAAAGGGAAACGTTTGGGAGGCAGAAGCATGAAATCTTTAAAAAAAATATTTTTAGTTATTTTTTTAATTAGCCTAACTGCTTTTCTCTTGGTAGCTTGTTCCGAGGATAAAGAGGCCTTGGCTCCCCAATCCGGCCTGGTGCGTAACGGGCAAGAAGTATCTTTTAGCGGGCTTTCCTTTACTCCTTGGGACGTGGAAGAGGCTGTTTCCCAGGTAGATGAGCAAGAACATAAGCCTTATACTATTATGCTGTATTTAAATGGTTCGGACCTGGAGACTGAAGCGGCAATGGCAACCGGAGATATAATAGAGATGATTGAGTCAGGGTTTGAGGCGGAAAGCCTTAATGTTCTTCTTCTGACGGGCGGTACTCTAAAGTGGCAAAATAATGTTATACCGAGTGAAACCTGTGCCTTATATCGGGTTGCAGAAGGTGGCTTGCAGCTTATTGCCGATATCGGGCAGCGCAGCATAGGTGATGCCGGAACACTGGCCAGCTTTATCGATTTTGGTATGGAAGCTTTCCCGGCGGACAAATACGGGCTGATTTTCTGGAACCACGGGGGCGGTTCCATTACCGGTTATGGGGTTGATGAGAACTTTGGATATGATGGGTTATCACTTTTGGAATTGAATCTGGCTTTGGAAAAATCCTTGGCTTCCAATACAAAGCTAGAGTTTATTGGCTTTGATGCTTGTTTAATGGCAACAGTGGAAACAGCAGCAATTGCCCAAGATTATGCCCATTACCTAATTGCCTCTGAGGAATTGGAACCGGGCTATGGCTGGGATTATAGCTTTCTGGCGGATCTCAGTGCTAACCCGGAGATGGGAGGAGCCGAATTAGGAAAAATTATTGCCGACAAGTTTGTAGCCTTTTATGCTGACAGCGGCGAAGACGCAACCCTTTCTGTTATAGATTTATCTAGGGTCAATGATGTTCTTCAGGCTATGGGGGACCTGATGGCTGCTTGTAATGAAGACTTCTCTCAGATAACTTTTAAGAATTTTGCCAAGTCACGCAAAAATACCAAGTTTTTTGGCGGCGGAAGCCCTCGGGACAATAAATGCGATATGGTAGACATCTGCGATATGGCTGCCCAATTAGCACCCTATTATCAGGAGGAAGCAGAGGCGGTAATCCAAGCAGTTAAAAATGCTGTTGTTTATCATAAGTATTCAGCGGGGGTAGAAGGCGCTGCAGGACTTTCCACTTATTACGTTTTTGGCGGGAAAGAACAGGCGGAGCAAGCCGTAGAAATTTATAAATCCTTGGCGATGAATCCTCACTACACCAATTATTTGGTTAAATTCGCCTCTGAACTTACCGGAGAGAGTATTGCTCCCCTTGACTTTTCCGAGCAAATACCAGAAATGAACGAGGAAGGGGATTATACTATTCAGCTAACTCAGGAAGAGTTGGATAATTTGTTGGAGATTTACTTTACTGTGTGGGAGCCTGTTCCGGACGAAGAGGATTATTACTTTATGTTAGGTGAGTCCAGTGATGTAGAAATTGCTGAGGATGGAACGATTGTCACGGAATTTGACGGCGTTTGGCCGGGGATTAACGGTGATTTCGTTTGCCTTTATGAGATTGGTCGGATCCAAGGTGGTGCTAAATATGCCATACCTGCGGTCTTAAATGGCGAAGATGTGGATATTATTGCCGTATTTGATGAGGCAAATCCGGATGGCAGGATTATTGGTGCTCGGCCTTTAAGCGGGGAAACGGGGATGGCTGCCAAGAACATGCTTAAAATTAAAAAAGGAGACAGGCTTAAATTCTTGTACTATGCTGAGTATTTTGGCGAGGATGAGTCAATGGAACTGGAAGAATGGTACGAAGGAGAGGAGTTTATAGTCGGGGATAAGCTGGAATTAGAGTGGTTGGAAGTTAATCTGGGTGAAGTTTATCTCTATGGCTTTTACCTCATAGATGTGCAGCAAAATGAGTATTACACCGATTTTGTGGAAGTCGAGTTTATTGAATAGAAATAAATAAGCATAGAGGAAAGTTTTAAATGATTCCATAGTTTTAGGAGGGAATGTTGTGAGAAGTAATAAAAAAGTTTTCATGCTATTAATAACTATTTTTCTGGTCGCGCTGTTGGCAGGGACATGTTTTGCCACTGAAACTCCCAAGAGATTGCAGGGAGAGAATAGGTATGAGACGGCTGTAGAAATATCTAAGGAAGGCTGGCCGAAAACTTCAGCATTTGTCGTGCTGGCCAGCGGTGAAAACTTTCCTGATGCTTTGTGTGCTGGTCCCTTGGCAAGCCTGTTTGACGCTCCTATTCTTTTAACCGGCAAGAATACTCTCGATTCTCGCACCAAGACAGAACTGCAGAGACTTAAGGCAGAAAATGTATTTATTATAGGCGGGACGGGAGTCATTGCGGAGGCAGTTGAAAACCAATTACTAAACATGGGCCTAAGTGTTGAAAGAATAGCGGGACAGGATAGATATGAAACTTCCATTAAAATAGCCGAGTATATTTGTGAATGGTCGAAGGCCCAGGTAGGAGAGGTCTATGTGGTAAGCGGAGCGGACTTTGCGGACGCAGTCTCAGTATCTCCCATAGCCTCAAGTTCGTTTTCCCCGATAATTCTTGCCTGTCCCACTAACGTACCGGCTTTTGACGAGTATATAAAGGGTTTTGTAGGAGCGATAGCAGGAACAGCGTATATTGTCGGTGACAGCAGTACCGTAAGGGACAGTGTAGCCAATTTATTTCCTAACGCCATAAGGATCACAGGAACAGATAAGTACGAGAGAAATGCCGCTATAATCAATTATTTTGCCGATAAAATTGATTTTTCCAAGCCCTATATTGCAACCGGAGAAGCCTATCCTGATGCTTTGGCCGGCTCTGCTTTTATTGCTTCCAGATCTCAAGAAAAGACATCGCCGGTAATTCTTGTAGGTCGGACCTTGGCTTCTGCGACTAAAAATCTTATCAAGGACAAGCTCTCCCCCGAAAGTGAGCTAACTGTCCTGGGAGGACCCGGCGCTGTAAGCGAGAGCACTCTAAACAGTGTTGTTAACCTAATTAATGGAATTGAGGATGTGGATAGCAGTTTTGAAAAATTTCCCCAGTTTGAAACTGTTGATCTTGAAGGCAATAAAGTAACCAACAGTATCTTTGCGCAGCACAAATTAACACTGATAAATTACTGGACTCCGACCTGTGCCGCTTCTAGGCAGGAGCTTCCTGAACTGCAGGAAATCAGCAAAAGGTATGCCTCGCAAGATGTGGCGGTAATCGGTACGGTGCTTCAGTCTGAAAAAAACGAAGCAATACATGAAATGAATAATGCCAAAGCTAATTTTAAAAATATCATCATGTCTAATTCCATGTATGATTTTTATGTTAACAAGATTCGGGCAGTACCCTGTACGGTATATGTCAACAGCAACGGAGAAATAGTTGGCCAGATAGAAACGGGTGTACGTGCAGCTTCAGACCTTCAGCGGACAATAAATAATTTGCTTGGTGGTAAGGTGAGCTCTTCCCCAGGGACTAACCAACAGGAAAAGCCAACGGAAACAATTGGTTCAGTTTTGTCAATACAGGAAATCAAAGCTAAGTGGAACAAGTACAAACCAGTCTTTTCCGGAAATCCATATATTGAAGAACCAAGTATTGTTGCTCCTCACAAAGCAGGCAAGGTGGCTCCGGGTTTGATCCAGGACGGAGTTAATATGGCCAATTTTGTACGATATCTGGCAGGACTTCCCGATGATCTGGTGGCAGATGAGACTCTGAACAACCAGGCCCAGCACGGAGCGGTTTTAAATGCTGTCCTAGGGCAATTGAACCACCTTCCGCCAAAACCTGCAGGCATGAGCGAAAGTTTCTATAACATTGGCTACAAGTCAGTTTCTTCCAGCAATTTATCTTATGCTTCGAAAAGTATATGGAGTAAAGATGATATAAGCTTAATTCCGGGGGACTCAGTTTCTTTGGCCGCCTCGGTAAAAAGTTATATGAAAGATAACAGCTTTTATAATATACAAACAGTGGGCCATCGCAGGTGGGTATTAAACCCGGCGCTTAAAAAAATCGGTTTTGGCTTTGCCCACAAAATAGATGAGCAGTATGGCTGGCTTTTTTTAGAACGCTATTCTGCAATGCAGGTTTTTGATACAAGCCGGACTGAAACGGTAAATTACGATTACATTAAATGGCCAAACAGCGGGAATTTCCCAGTAGAGTTCTTTGCCGGCGAAGACCCTTGGTCTTTATCCCTAAACCCTGCCAAATACATGGCCCCGCAACTTGCCCAAGTGAAGGTTGAACTTCAGAGAAAGTCGGACGGCAAAGTTTGGATTTTTGATAAATCTGACAACCAGATTGTGGATGGACAGGACTACTTTAATGTTAACAATGACGGATATGGAGTGAGTTACTGTCTGATTTTCCGTCCGGGGGATGTAGGCAGCTATAAAAACGGTGACGTTTTTGACGTTAAAATTACAGGTCTTAAGGATAAAAGCGGTAAAAGCGTTGAAATAAAATATTCTGTCCAGTTTTTCAATTTAGAATAATTAGAATAAAAGATTTTGCATGTTGAAAAGCAAGAAGTTATAGCAGAGACAGGGAATGTAACAGAAAGGTAAAGATACAGAAATAAAGATACAATGATAAAAAGATAAAGACCCAGAGATAAAGAGACAGGCGCTAAGGACGCAGAGATAATAACGTAGAGCGAAAGCAAAAAGAATAAAAAAGAGAAAGCAAACAGAAAGACGAAAAAGAGAGGAGCGGTTTTCCATGGAATCAATTCTTATCGGCTTGCTTTTAATTGCCGGAGGGGTTTTTAGCAGTGTTTTTGTAAGCAAAAAAATTAAAAACAAAAATATTGAAATTCAATATATGAGGACTTCCACTATCGGTGAGGTAGAAGAAACATTAAAAGAAAACGAGGCAAGCGGGCTGCAAGGTTATCGTGAGTATGTGGAACTAAAAGGAGTAGCAGACGTGGAAACACCCCAGGAGACACCTTTCAGCAAACGCCGGGTGGCATATTACGAGGCGGATTTGTACCAGGTATATGAAGAATTGCATACTTACCAGGATGATAAAGGCAAGACTCAGCAGAAAATGGAAAGAAGGGAATCAAGAATATCCAACCAAAAGAGCTCAGGAAATCTTATCTTAAAAGATCCGCAAAGCGGAGAACAGGCTTATATTCGTTTAACTCAAATGGGAATGCAGCTGGATACTATCAAGGATTTTGATAAGTTTGAGCCCCAAAATATGATGCAGCAATACAGTTTCTTTAACGCTTTAAGATTTACCCCTATGGGCTCAAGAACATTAGGATATAGAATGACGGAAAAAATTATACCTCTTGGCCATTCTCTTTATGTTTTGGGAGAAGCTTATCTGGAAAACGGAAGGCTTTATATTGAGAAACCCGCAGATAGTAAAAAACCTTTTATAGTTTCGGTCAAAAATGAATCTGAATTGGTCCAAAGCAACAAACTTAAAGCAAATCTGGCTTTTGTCGGGGGAATTGCTTTGGGCTTGATAGGAATTTTTGTTATGTTATTTGGCTAGGTTTACCGTCAACACAATCTGTTAATGCCATCTGTTAATTTTGACAGATATGATACTATACTTAGGGAAAACTGTTTAAGAATAAAAAGAAGGCTCTGCCTTTAAAAGCGGAGCCTTTTTGGAGGAAGAGAGGTCTCAGTTTATGAGGGGTGGAAGGTAGGTGCACAATTATCTTTAGGAGGGTTTTGGGGTTAATTATAGATTAGCCAATCATGGAGACTAAATCTTCTTCAACAGTGGAAATAGTACCGATTCCAAAGGTATCTACCAAGGTTTTGGCTACATTAGGCGAGAGGAAACCGGGAAGAGTCGGTCCAAGATGAATATTTTTAACTCCCAGGTGCAGGAGAGCAAGTAAGACTAAGACCGCTTTTTGTTCATACCAGGCAATATTATAGACAATCGGCAATTGATTAATATCCTCAAGGCTAAAGACTTCTTTTAGTTTCAGGGCAATTACGGCCAGGCTGTAGGAGTCGTTGCATTGCCCGGCATCCAGTACTCTGGGAATGCCACCGATATCGCCAAGGTCGAGTTTATTATATTTGTATTTGGCACAACCGGCTGTTAAAATCACTGTGTCTTTGGGCAGGGCAGCGGCGAAATCAGTATAATAATTCCTGCTTTTCATCCGGCCATCGCAACCGGCCATAACCACAAATTTCTTGATTGCTCCGGATTTTACAGCTTCTACAACTTTGTCCGCTAAAGCCAGAACTTGCTGGTGGGCGAAACCGCCGACAATAGTGCCATTTTCCAGTTCGGTCGGAGGCGGGCAGGTTTTAGCCATTTCAATCAAGGCAGAAAAATCTTTAGGTTCGTTGCCTTCCCGATCAGGAATATGTTTAACACCTTCAAAGCCGACGATGCTGGTGGTCCAAAGTCTATCTTTGTAGCTGTCTTTTGGCGGGATAAGGCAGTTGGTGGTCATAAGAATAGGTCCGTTAAATTTCTCAAATTCTTCTCCTTGTTTCCACCAGGCGTTACCGTAGTTGCCAATAAAGTGAGGATACTTTTTAAAAGCCGGATAGTAATGGGCAGGGAGCATTTCTCCGTGGGTGTATACATCGACACCGGTGCCTTCGGTTTGTTTCAGGAGTTCTTCCAGGTCTTTAAGATCGTGACCGCTGATTAAAATTCCAGGATTAGTGCCAACACCGGTCTTAACTGTGGTTATTTCGGGTGCGCCGTAGGTTTCTGTGTTGGCTTTATCCAATAAGGCTAAGGTAGTTACTCCCATCTTTCCGGTTTCCAAAATCAAACCTACGAGGTCATTGGCAGTTAGAGAGTCGTCGAGAGTAGCTGCAAGAGCTTTTTGAATGAAGGCGGTTATTTCCGGATCTTTATAGCCAAGAACAAAAGCATGATGGTAATAAGCAGCCATACCTTTGATTCCATAAGTTAAGAGTTCTCTTAAAGAGCGGATATCTTCGTTTTCGGTTGCGAGAACACCGACGGTACTTGCTTTGGCTATTAAATCTTCTTCAGAGGTTGGTTCCCAGGTGGCTGCTTCAGGTGCGTCGGTAATTTCTACTCCGGCTTGTTGGAGCTGAATTTGGAGGGAATCTTTTAAACGTAAGCCTTCGCGAATTTTATCAAGTATTGCTGTTTTGTCAAAGTTAACATTGGTCAAAGTCATAAATAAGCTTTCTACCGGGTATATTTCTGCAAATTCGTTTTTGAGACCATTTTCACGAGCTTTTACTGCATAATAACTTACACCTTTGGTTACATAAACCAGCAAATCTTGAAGGTTAGCCACTTCGGCTGGTTTTCCGCAAACACCTACGCGGGTGCAGCCTTTACCCCCTGCAGTTTCCTGACATTGAAAACAGAACATGGACATAGTTTTTCCTCCTTTTAAATTTTTTCCGTAATTTGTCCTTTGTTGGTTTTAATTCTACACGGAAAGGATAATCTTGGCGGTAACATATGTTACCATTTGCAGGGGGTAACCATTATGATGTCTGTCAGAAGAAATAGAAACTCTCCCTGTTAAGTTGAGAAAAAGTTGCTTAAGTAAAAAATTCTTTAACGATTTAAACTAGAAATATAAAAAAATAGAATAAATTCTTCTGATTCACAGTTTTCAAAATTAAAAAGAAAATTTTAAGAAAAAAATGACAAGGAAAATAGCTTTTTGTAACGAATTTATATAACTAGATATTTTTGCCTTAAATTCTTGCTTTTTGGTTTAAAATATAACGATTAAGATTTGAAAAGGATGAAATTTAAGATTGATTAAGATTATTCAAAGAAGGAATTTTCGTTGTTTGTAAATTGGTGGAAAAGAATAATCGGCAATAATTTGAAAACTGTCTGCGCCCTGGGGGTTTTGCTGATTGTCTTTCTTACTATGATTGTTTTTTTAGATGCCCGGGTCAGGTGTTATTTTACTCTACCCATATTTTTGGGAGTTTTCTATATCTTGTTCAGGGCGAACCAACTGCTGCGCCGGGAAATTGATAATTACAAGCAAACGCAAAAGGCCCTTGCTTACAGTGAATCATTATTTAGAGGTATTTTTAATAACGCTTCAGCAGGTATTTCCCTTTTGAACCGGGAAGGTAAATACCGGCATTGCAATTTGACTCTCTGCCGGATGTTAGGGTATAGCGAAGAGGAGCTGAAAAATAAAAGTTTTCATGAGATTACATTTCCGGCAGATTTGGAGCTTAGCATTAAGTATTGGCAAGATATTTGGGAAGGGCGAAGATCTTCAGTTAGCTTTGAAAAAAGATTTATATGTAAGAATGGGGATATTCTCTGGGCCGAAGCAAACATATCTGCTATACGGGGAGAAGGAGCTGAGGTAACAGATGCCATTGCGGTTATAATTGATATATCTGTGCGAAAGAGGATGGAAGAAGAACTGAGACACCAAGCAACTACTGATTTTCTAACCGGTGCAGATAATAGACGGGCTTTTATGCAAAAAACAAAGGAAGAGTTCGTCAGGGCTAGGCGCTATAAAAGAGGGCTGGCTCTATTGTTATTAGATATTGATAAATTTAAAGAAGTAAACGATTGTTATGGCCATTTGGTGGGGGACCGTATCCTTAGAGAAGTAGTAAAAGCCTGCAGATCAATATTACGTCAAACGGATATTTTAGCTCGGATCGGCGGGGAAGAGTTCGCCGCTATCCTCTTAGAGTCGGATCTGGCCAAGGCTAAGACCGTAGCCTTAAGGATCCAGGAAAAAATTAAAGAAACTATTGTCATTTCAGGTGACTCAAAAGTTCAAGTCACTGTAAGTATTGGTATTGCCACCCTAAAAGATGAAGATTTTAGTTTGGAAGATACTTTCAAAAGAGCGGATGCTGCGCTCTATTTAGCTAAGGAATCAGGCCGGAATAGAATAGTTACTGAACAAGAAGTAGCAAAATAAAGCGCTTCCGCGGAGAAAGGGGTTGGCAGTAACTGTTTATCGGGAAAATGGCTTATATTTATGGTTTAACCTTAACCTGCAGTGATAAGGGTGAATAAATTAGGTTAAAACTAAAAAAAATAGGCTATTAGCGAGTGTTATATTTTTTTCCGGGAAGGGATATAAATGGCTCAGAATTGGCAAAGGTTTTGCCGATACCTTTTTGATGATGAAGATCTTGGGCTGCAAATTGATATCAGCAAGGTAAATTTTGAGGAAGATTACCTGGCCATGATGCAACCCAAGTTGGAGATTGTTTATACCGGGATCAGGGCCTTGGAAAACGGAGATATTGCCAACCCTGATGAAAAACGGATGGTAGGTCATTATTGGTTGCGTAACCCTGAACTTGCTCCCACCGCGAGTATCAGGGAAGAAATTAAATCTGTCGGGAAATCAATTCGAGAATTTACCCAAAAAATTCATAAGGGACTTGTGACCGGAGAGAGAGGCCGTCCTTTCCGGAATGTTTTAGTTATTGGGATCGGCGGCTCCAGCCTGGGACCGCGTTTTGTGGCTGAGGCCTTGGGAAGCTCCGGGGATAAAACCAAAATGTATTTCTTAGATAATACAGACCCGGATGGTATGGATCGGGTCCTGGAACCATTGCAAGAGGAATTAGATGCTACTTTAACAATAGTAATCTCAAAGAGCGGCGGAACAATTGAAACGAGGAACGGGATGGAGGAAGTACGGCGCTTTTATCAAGCTAGGGGCCTGGATTTTACAAAGCATGCTGTTAGCATTACTCAGGCAGGAAGCAAATTAGACGTGCTTAGTTCCAAAGAAAAATGGCTGCAGGCTTTCCCTATGTGGGATTGGGTAGGAGGAAGAACTTCAGTTTTTTCGGCTGTAGGCCTTTTACCTTTAGCTTTGCAGGGACTAGATATCGACCTCTTTCTGGCAGGCGCCAGAAAATGCGACGAGCTAACCCGTCGTCAAGAAACAAGAGAAAATCCGGCTGCTCTCCTGGCTTTAATGTGGTATAAACTCACTTCCGGCCAAGGCGGTAAGCAAATGGTTATGCTTCCTTATAAGGACAGGCTGGAACTGTTTACCAAATATCTTCAACAGCTTATTATGGAATCTCTAGGTAAAGAAAAGGATCTTAACGGAAAAGTAGTCCAGCAAGGAATTACGGTTTTGGGAAACAAAGGTTCTACCGACCAGCATTCTTACTTGCAGCAACTGTTGGATGGACCGGACAATTTTTTTGTTACTTTCATTGAAGTTTTAAAGGACAGACAGGGGAACTCCCCTTTGATTGCTGAAGACAGTACCAGTGGGGATTATTTGCAGGCTTTTTACCTGGGGACAAGAAAGGCTCTGACCCAAAAGGGCAGAGAGTCTATTACCATAACAATTGACCGGGTTACGGAGTATTCGGTGGGAGCACTTATTGCCTTGTATGAAAGGGCAGTAAGCATTTATGCTTTGCTGGTTAATATCAACGCTTACCACCAGCCGGCTGTAGAACTGGGCAAAAAGGGCGCCGGAGAGGTCATTGCCCTGAAAAATCAGGCTGTGAGCTTTTTACGCTCCCATCCAAACCAAGAATACAGTCTCATGGAAATAGCTAATGAACTGGAAAGGAATCTTGGGCAAAAAATAGATTTAGAGACTTTATTTAAGGTTCTGCAGCATGCAGCCACTAACCCTGACCATGGTATTCAATCATTCTGTCAAAAAGGTCTAATTAAACCTTGCGATAAATTCTTTTATAGGGTAAAAGGCTAAAGCTAATTGTAATGGAAAGGATTGGAAATATATAAGATTTTTTCAAAAAGTTTAGGCGAGGGGATGATAATTTGCCGGTGCATATAACAACGGATCTCAAAGTGCAGGAAAAATATAAAAGTTGGCTTAATGACGACTATTTTGACCCGGAAACAAGGCAGGAACTCCTTGGTATTACTGACCCCAAAGAAATAGAAGATCGCTTCTACACCGATTTGAAGTTCGGTACCGGCGGCATGAGAGGGGTTCTGGGGGCCGGTACCAACAGGATGAATAAATATATTATCCGCAAGTTAACAAAAGGGCTGGCGGACGCAATTAATGAATACGGCGAAGATGCCCGGAAGAGAGGTGCGGTTATCGCCTATGACTCCCGCCGTTATTCCCGGGAATTTGCCCTGGAGACTGCTTTGGTTCTTGCGGCTAACGGCATAAAAACCTATCTTTTTGAGGGTTTAAGGCCGACCCCGGAGCTTTCTTTTGCCGTTAGGTTTCTTAGGACCAAGGCCGGAGTTAATATCACAGCCAGCCATAACCCCAAAGATTACAACGGTTATAAAGTATACTGGGAAGACGGCGGGCAAATTCCGCCCCAGCAAGCGGAAAAGATTGTGGCTAAACTGGCTGCCTTACCGGGTTGGGCTGTGGAAACCCTCAGCCGGGAGGAGGCTATAGACAAGGGACTCCTTACCTATGTCGGGGAGGATGTAGATCAAGCCTATTACGCGCAGATTAAAAAACAGCTGCTTTTTCCTCAATTAGACCAAGAAAAGGGTAACACTTTGAAAATAGTTTTCACCCCTCTGCATGGAACCGGAGGAGAACCTGTCCGCCGAGTTCTGCAAGAAACCGGTTTTACTTCCCTTTGGACAGTACCGGAACAGGAAAAACCGGATGCGGAATTTTCCACCGTAAAATCTCCTAACCCGGAAGACCCGGAAGCCTTTGAGTTGGCCCTTAAGCTCGGCAAAGAGAAAGGGGCACATATAATCCTGGCAACTGATCCCGATGCCGACAGGCTTGGTCTTTATGCCCAAGACCAGAAGGGAGTATATCACAGGTTTACGGGGAACCAAATCGGCGTCCTCTTAGCCTACTACCTGTTTTCACAGCAAAAGAAGCTGGGGAAGCTTCCGCAAGATGCCGTAATGGTAAAAACAGTGGCTTCCACTGATTTAGGCGACAAAATTGCCGAGAGCTTTGGAGTCAGGACTGTTAATGTCCTTGTAGGCTTTAAATATATCGGAGAGCAAATAAAAGACATGGAAAATAAAGGGTGGGGAACCTTTCTTTTTGGATTTGAAGAGAGTCATGGCTATTTGGCGGGGACCTATGCCCGGGATAAAGATGCAGTCTTGGCTGCGGCTCTTCTTTCAGAGGCAGCCTTATATTACCTTGTAGAAGAAAAAAAGACTTTGCCGGAAGTCTTGACAGAAATATTCAATAGATATGGTTATTATAAAGATGAGCAGGTTGCCATTACTCTTAAAGGTAAAGAAGGCCAAGAAAAAATTGCAGCCGTAATGGATTTTCTCCGAAAGGAAAAACGAAGCTGTATTGCCGGCCTGCCCTTGGAGAAAATAGAAGACTTCCAGGCAGGGCAGCGACTTTTTGTGCCAAGCGGCAAAGTAGAGGATATTAATTTGCCCAGGGAGAATGTCATGAAATTTTCTTTTCAGGGTGGAGGCTTTGTAATGGCCAGGCCTTCGGGGACCGAGCCCAAGATAAGGTTTTATTTTTGTATTCAAGGGGATTCCCCGGAGCAATTGGTAACAACTATGGGACAAATCAAAGAAGAATTCTTTGGAGGAATCCGTGATTTGCTCCAATAATTATCAACCATAATTATTTAAAAAATATCTAAGGCAATAAGATAACTCTATAAGGCAATAATATAACGCTATAATAATATAACTCTATAGTTAACCGAAAATAACTCAATAAACCATATAATTATAGCGCTGCTGTTTTTATTTAAAATAAAACTGTTGCCCCGGTCCGGATCGAACGGTCTCTTAGGCAACAGCATTTTATTGTGTTCTATTTATATTATTACGTTCTTTTTTTAGCGTTACGTAGACAGAATGTGCAACAAAAAATTGGCAGGCTCTGTAACATCTTAGGGTTTGCCATTTTGAGTTCAGCAAGAAAGAAAGTCCTTTAAACTATTTAATGTGATATATGTTCCAGGCCGTGAGTCAAAATACGGTAAACATGCTCATCATCTAAAGAATACAGGCTATTTTTGCCATCTTTGCGAACCTTGACCAGTTTATTTTGCCGGAGGATTCTCAGTTGGTGGGAAACTGCCGATTGGCTCATATTTAAGAGATCAGCAAGTTCATTGACATATAGTTCATTATCAAGTAAGGCAAAAAGGATTCTTATCCTGGAAATATCGCCGAAAACTTTATAGAACTCTGCTAATTCCAAGGCTAAATCGGTTCCGGGCAAATAATTGGGAGCTGTTTTAGTTTCAGGAGCACGGAAAACGGACATAGAAGAACTTCCCTCCTCGAAATATTACCTCCAAATAATTAGAAAACAATTCTTAACGACCGCTATAGCTGGACAATTAAAAAGTATTATACATATGTACATATATACATATGTATAATACGAATAATTTCCTGCTCTAGTCAAGAGGGTTCCGGAAAGAACTTGCTAAAAAGCGCAAAAACTAATGGAGAGCAGGAGGTTTATTCCTGTTAGTTAATTAATTGCTTTCAAAGGATAAAGAATACTGTCTTAATACTGCTTAAATATCTTTAATTATAGAGGCTGCAGTGAAAATTCGCAGGTCTGCAGCTCAGAAAGTTTAGTCTTAAACCATTCCGTATGCAGGTTTTCATCAATAAAATTTTGCTGCAGGAGTGTTATTAACTCCTTACTTCCGTAAAGGCTCTCTTTTAATTCGTTAATTAAGCTCTTATAATCTTTCATAGCCTTTTGCTCTATCATGGTGTTAATTTTCAGGACTTCGGCTAAAGACATTTTTCCTATGACCGTGCCTGCTGTATGGCCAAGGATAGGAGAAATAACATCACCAATTACAGTCGGGTTGGCTCCCAATTCTTTAATCTTGGCTCCGATATTGTCCACATGGCCTTGTTCAATCTGAGAAAGGCGTTCAAAAACCAAGCCTGCGTATTCTTCGGCAAAAGCTTTGCTTTGCGCTTTATAGAGGTCAACTTGATTTAGTTCCAGGCTGAAAAACCAATTAAGTCTTTTGATTAAGCTCTTCTTGTCCAATTTATCAGCTCCCTATCAAGCGGTAAAATAATCCTTATCTTCTAGTATGAATCTAATTACGGTTTTTAAACAATTATTTGACAGAATTGAAATTCTTAAACAAAGGCTTACGAAAGCGCTCCCGGAGCTGGGCCACTATGATACTCAGCAAAAAGAAAAGCCCGACTACTCCCATCAAAGGGTAAACGGCAGCTATCACTTTAGAGAAACCCAGCTGGGCAGCGATTAGGGCTCCAACCGAGGCGACTCCTGCCCAACAAAACCTTTGAATGTTGTTAAGAGCAACTCTGGCGGTGAAACCGTATAAAACACTTACGGCTGTAGTATAAATTTCCAAGAGGAGGATAAAGCCGAAAATATAGGCACAGAGAGGGTTAAGTTTTTTGGCAAGGAAAACCATTGGAACTTGAAATGGCAAGATTTCCGGTATGCCGCTGATAACAGCCAAATTAATCGCTAAAATGCCGCCGCCTAAACCTAGCCCGCCCAAGATACCCCCTAACTGCAGGGACTTTTTATCCATGGCTTCTACTCCCAAGGAAGCCAAAATAGCCACAGCCAGAATAATATTATAAGAAACATATAGGAGGCCGGCTAAACTCCAATTGGCAGTAACCGGCGATTCCAGGGATTCCAAAAAAGCTATTTTCTGCAAGCTGGGAGGGTCGGTGAAAAGAGAAAAAAAGGTAATACCCAATAAGCTTAATAACAAGAAAGGAACAACAAGAGCTATGGCTCGGATAACGGTTTTGACACCCATAATAACTGTCAGAAAAGTGAGGACAATAACTGCCAAACTTCCTTGAAAAGGCGTCAGGTTAAGTTGTTCCTCCGCTACAGCGCCGGCGCCGGCCGCCATGACAATCAGTACTCCTAAAAAGCTGAAAGTGATAAACCAGTCCATTAAGGTGCCAAGCCTAAAGCCAAGAGTATAGTTAACAAGGTCCAAATGGGATTCAGCTTTTAGGTCTCTTGATATTTTCATGATGGCAAGGCCAAAATAACAAAAAAGAACAGTGACTAACAAAATGCCTAAAAACCCTTTCCAGCCAAAGAATGTAAAGAATTGGAGGACTTCCTGGCCGGTGGCAAATCCGGCTCCCACGACCGTCCCAATAAAAGCCGCCGCGATAGGCAGAGCTGTTAAGCGGTTTGTTCTTTTCATACAATACACCTACTTTCCTAATAGGGTGGACCATGCTTATTGTTCAGACAGGAGGTTTTCCTTCTAACAGATAAATATGTAAAGAATCTCTGGAAATGACCTTTTGTCTATACAGAATTTCTCTTTCTGTTGTAGAATAAGAACGAATAAAAATATTTTAGCTGGTGCGGAGGTAAAAGATGTCACCGGAAAAGAAACGACTTTATGCTCTGATAATTGTAGTTTTATTTAGTTTTATTATGGTTATGGAAATAGGCAATTTTCGAGCCAAGCAGTTAGCTGTGAACCTGGCAGGGGACAGGGTTGCCAATGCGGTAGCACAGGCAGCTGCCGGCCTTGAGGGCGAGAAAATCCTTGATGTCATTAAAACCATGGACGAGGCCCATCCTTACTATAGCGAAATGCGCCGCCAATTAATTTCCATCAAAGAAAGTCATGAGTTGGCCGACATTTATATGCTTTATAAAGATGAAGATAAAGTACAATGGTTCTATGTGGTTGATACCAGGGAAGAAAGTGACCCGGCCCATCATTCCCTTGGGGATATAGAAAAACGGGCTTCCGCCGCAGTGGAAAAGACTATTCGGGGCAAAGAGGCGGGAATAGAACTTTATACCTCTTCTTTGGGAACTTTTGTATCCAGCTATGAGGAGATCAAAGATGCCCAAGGAGTCACCTTTGCTGTTTTGGCGGGAGATTTTAAGGCCGATGAGCTTACTGCTTTCCTTTATTTGACCAGGTATGTCCAGTTCGGAATTATTGCCTTTGCCTTGTTATTAATTGGCGGTATTTTGTTTTTAACCAAAAAGTGATACTTGAGAAAATACAACCGTCTACAAAATAGTATTAAGAGAGTAGAAGAGAATAGAGGAGAGTAGAAGATAGTAAAAGATAGTAGAAGATAGTAGAAGAAAGTAAAAGTATAGTAAAGAGTAGATAAGAGAATAGAATAAGAGAATCCCTCCCCGGAAATATTAGGAAGTAACGGGCATATATTTCAGGGGAGGGATTTTTCTATGCAGCACTATATAGAAGTAGGAACTACTGCCTACAAAGCGAATCTTTATCGCAAACTTAGAGATCTAAGGGCAAAAGAAGGTTTGCCTATTAATATATATGAGCTGAAAAATGATGCCCATTACTTGGTACGCTGTGTTTATTACACCTTGAAAGGGAAAAGTGAACAAGACGAGCTAACCGCAAAAATATATAACTATTATTTCGCACGGGCATTGGCGGAAATAATAGCCGAGGAGTGGGAAGGGGTCTTTGTCAAAAGAATACTAAAAAAGGAATACAGCCTAAATAAAAGGGATATTGAAGGAATAATGGAAAAAACCTGGGGAGAGCTTAATGGCGAGGGTAAAAGCTACAGGTTTGATTGCAGGATAAACATGTTGGTTAGAGCTATCCTGGAATTTCTTGATTCCCATCGGCGCTTTGAAATTGAAGGGTTTATGAATTTTAGAGCCGACTTGTATAAGAGGGAACTAAGAAAACAGATTGACAGGGCTGTTAATGAATACAGATTGGAGCAGGAACATGAAGGGTTTATTAATATTCTAAAGCGCTTTCTTCATTCCCAACGTCCTATGTATAAAACTATGCATTTAGTGATCAAAGAACAGGGGGAAGTGCTTTTTTTTGATGAACGGAGAAGAAATGTTAATAATGAGTTATTGCAGGAAAACCATACTGTTTGGGAAGCGGCAAGGGATAACTTTTTCCAGGGCCATAAAAACAGTATAGAAATATATGAAGATCTTTTAATTAGTTCTCTTTTGAAGTGTGCGCCGCAAAAATTAATCATTCATAATACCTCAGAGCAGTACGCTAATCTGGTTTACTTGATGCAAGAAGTTTTTGAGAGCAAAGTCAGTTATTGTTTAGGTTGTCCCTTATGCTTGGAATTAGATTAACCGGGCTGCTCGCAAAGTTTGGAGAAAATCCAGCCTTTAAGAAATTTAAAATTGCTTTTTATGTTTTTCAATAGTAAAATAATATAGACAACTTTCCATAAAGTATAAGTTGTTGGATTTAAGGTCCAACATTTTTTGCGCTAATTCATTTAGTTTTTTTATTTAATTTGTTTAATTAACAGAAAAGTCCGTAGAGAGGTTGGAGAAAAGATTTGAACATTTGGAAATACATACTAAAACGGTTATTAATGGTTGTGCCAACTTTATTTGGAGTATCTTTGCTTGTCTTTTTTATCATTCATTTAATCCCCGGAGACCCGGCGCAAGTAATGCTTTACCCTAAAGGTACTCCGGAAGAAATTGAAGCCTTACGCCATAAATTGGGCCTGGACAAGCCTCTGGCCATTCAATACCTAGATTGGATAATTGGTGCTGTCCATCTAGATCTAGGGACTTCGGTTTTTAGCGGTGAACCGGTTGTCACGGAAATTTTTCGGCGCTTTCCGGCCACCATTGAATTAACACTTGGGGCCCTGTTAATTGCTGTCTTGGTAGGTATCCCTTTGGGAGTGATAGCTGCCCGGAAAAGAAACACTTTAATAGATTATTCCTGCATTACTTTTTCCTTACTGGGAGTATCTATCCCTGTTTTTTGGCTCGGATTAATGCTTATCTTTATTTTTGCAGCAACGTTAGATTGGTTACCGGTCTCCGGACGGATTACTATGGGCTTATCCTTGGAAAATATAACAGGTTTTTATTTATTGGATGCTTTACTAACGGGAAACTTTAAAGCCTTAGGCGATGTTTCTCGACATTTAATCCTGCCTTCAATTTCACTGGCTACAATACCCTTGGCTTTAATTGTTAGGGTAACTCGTTCCAGTATGCTTGATGTACTTTCCCAGGATTATATTCGAACAGCCAAAGCCAAGGGGTTGCCTGGGCAAAGGATTATTTTCCGACACGCCTTAAAAAATGCCTTAATTCCGGTGATCACTGTCATTGGAATCCAAGTTGGTTCTATGATGGGCGGAGCTATTCTGACGGAAGCGGTTTTCTCCTGGCCGGGAATAGGGACGCTAATTATTGACGCCATCTATAACCGAGATTATCCTCTGATCCAAGGTGTTGTCTTCATCATTGCCCTAATAATGATTATCATCAATCTCCTTGTGGATATAATTTACGCCTATATTGACCCTCGTATTAGATATTAAACAGGTGGTGAAAAAAGTGGCAATAGACAAAAGCAATAAACCACAGTCTTATATGTCTCTGGCTTTTAAACAATTTAAAAAAAATAAATTAGCAGTTATTAGTTTCTTTATGGTTATGGGGATCATGCTCCTGGGGGTTTTTGCTCCCTTAATAGCTTTGGAGGATCCGATTACCCCTGTTTTAGAAAATAAGCTCCAACCTGGTTTTTGGGCAGGCAATAAGTCCCATCCTTTAGGGACAGACGAATTGGGGCGAGACATTTTTAGCAGAATTGTCTATGGTACCAGGATATCTCTTAAAGTTGGCTACATGGTTATTGCTATAACGGCAGTCCTGGGAATTAGCCTAGGGCTTATTTCAGCTTATTATGGGAAGCTTATTGATTTGCTGTTAATGCGCATTACTGATATTTTCTTATCTTTCCCACCCCTTTTGTTGGCTTTAGCTGTTGTAGCCATTCTCGGAACAGGCCTGGAAAAAGCGATGTTGGCCATTGCTTTGATCTATATTCCCCAAATGGCCAGAATAGTGCGCAGTGTTGTGTTGACTGTCAAAGAATTACCCTATGTAGAAGCCAGCCGGGCCTTGGGTGCGGGAAACCTGCGCATAATTGTCTGTCATATTTTGCCTAATATCCTGGCGCCCACAGTGGTTTATTTAACTCTCCTGCTGGCGGACGCTATCTTGTATACTGCAGCTCTAGGCTTTTTGGGTATCGGCATTGACCCTTCCACTCCGGAATGGGGAGCAATGTTAAGTAACGGCAGAGACTATCTTCTTTTGGGATATTGGTGGGTTACTGTTTTCCCTGGCCTGATGATTGCGCTCTCCGTGCTTTCCTTTAACCTTTTTGGGGACGGCTTAAGGGAAGCACTTGACCCCAAAATGGACATTTAGGAGGGTTAAGATGGAACCTGTTCTAAAGATAAAGGACTTAAAAGTCGGATTTCCAACAGATACCGGTTGCCTTCAAGCTGTGGACGGTATAGACATTGCTATCGATGAAGGTGAAACTTTGGGTTTAGTTGGGGAATCAGGCTGCGGTAAGAGTGTTACTTCTCTGGCGATTATGGGTTTACTGCCGGAAAAAACTAAGGTCAGTGGTGAAATATATTTTCAGGGAGAGAACTTGTTAACTAAAAGCGAAAAAGAAATGGAAAAAATCCGCGGAGACCAAATCTCCATGATATTTCAGGATCCAATGACCTCCTTAAACCCAGTTCTCTCTATTTCCGAACAAATCGAAGAAGTGTTTTATTACCATCAGGGTGGTACAAAGAAAGAAGTAAAACAAAAAGTCCTGGAGTTAATAGATTTGGTTAAAATTCCTGATGGTAAACGCAGGATAGCAGAGTATCCCCATCAAATGAGCGGGGGTATCTGCCAAAGGATTATGATTGCTATGGCTCTTGCATGTAAGCCTAAGCTGCTTATAGCCGACGAACCGACTACGGCTTTAGATGTCACTGTCCAGGCTCAGATCCTTTCATTAATAAAAGAACTGCAAAATAAGCTTACCACCGCTGTGTTAATGATATCCCATGATTTGGGTGTTATTGCCCAAATAACAGATAAAGTAGCGGTGATGTACGCGGGGCAAATCGTGGAATACGCTTCTACCGCAGAATTATTTGCTAACCCTAAACATCCTTATACTGTGGGATTAATGGAGACAATTCCCAGAATCGACATAAGCCAAAGCCAATTAAAAGAAATTCCCGGAATGGTTCCTGACCTTTCCCAAAGTTTTCAAGGCTGCCGTTTTTATCCTCGTTGCCCGCAAGCAAAAGCTAAATGCCGCTTGGAAAGTGTGCCTTTGGTAGAGGACGGGGAAACCAAAGTAAGATGCCTACTTTATTCTAATTAGGAGCTGGAAGATGCATAGAGAGAAAATATTGGAAGTACAAGGCTTAACAAAATATTTCCCAATAAAAAAAGGGGTATTAAGCCGTAAGGTTGATTGGTTAAGAGCAGTTTATAATGTCAATTTTTCCGTTGACAAAGGTGAAACCTTTGCTTTAGTAGGTGAAAGCGGCTGCGGCAAATCTACTACCCGCAAACTCCTTTTAAGGCTCTTAGAAGCTGATAGGGGTCAGGTCTTCTTTAAAGGGAAAAATATTTTTAAACTTGATTCTGCTTCTTTAAGAGAACTAAGAAAAAACCTCCAAGTAGTATTTCAAGATCCCTACGCTTCCCTCAATCCCAAATGGCGAATTGGCAGTATTATTGAAGAACCTTTACGCATTCATAAAATTGGCAGTCCTGCTGAAAGGCGGGCGAGGGTGGAAGAGCTGATGTCCATGGTAGGTTTATACCCCGAATACTATAACCGCTATCCTCATGAATTTAGCGGCGGTCAAAGGCAACGGATCGGCATCGCTCGAGCTTTGGCTTTAAATCCGGAAGTTATTATTGCTGATGAGCCGGTATCTGCTTTAGACGTTTCTATCCAGGCACAAATATTAAATATGTTTAAAAATTTACAAGAGAAATTGGGCTTAACTTATATTTTTATATCTCATGATCTAAGTGTGGTTAAACATATTAGCGATAGGATTGCGGTAATGTATTTGGGAGAAATTGTGGAACTAGCCTCTACTTGTGAGCTTTTTCAAAATCCTAAACACCCCTATACCCGAGCATTAATAGCATCAATTCCGGTACCTAATCCGGCTAAAAAGAAAGCTTTTAAACAACTGGAAGGAGAAGTCCCCAGCCCTATTAACCCTCCTTCCGGGTGCAGCTTTCATCCTCGCTGCGAACTAGCCGGAGAAGAATGTAAACGGCAGGAACCGGCTTTATTGGATCTGGGCGAAGGACATCTAATCAGATGTCATCGTTATAAAGAAAAAAAATAAGGGAGTGTTAAGAGTGTTTAGAAACAAAAAACTTGTTTACATTGTGGTACTGCTGCTGTCAGCTGCCCTGGTAATGACAGGTTGCGGCGGGACAGGTTCACCACCTGCCTCGGGTGAAAAGGGAAAAGACGGGACCCTCATTATCGCTAGAAGTACTGACGCCGACTTAATTGATCCCGGGTTCGGTTGGAGTGAAGGAGATATCGATATTATCTTTCATATTTATGACGGGCTGGTAAAGTTTAAAAACGATGATCTGGAGGTTGAGCCTGCCCTGGCAACTGAATGGAAAGTCTCTGAAGACGGTAAAACTTGGACTTTTAAACTGCGGGAAGGAGTTAAATTCCACGATGGCACTGATTTTAATGCAGAAGCGGTAGTTCACACTTTCAAGCGGATCTTAGATGAAAATAATAAGTATTATGGTGTTGTGCAAGGCGGCTATTCCTATCTGGAATATCTCATGGCTGATGTTGTTGAAGATGTCGTCGCTGTGGATGAGTACACAGTGGATTTTAAACTTAATCAGGTTTTTGCCCCGTTTCTAACTTATATGGGTTATTATTCTCAATACATTGTCAGCCCGGCCGCTCTTGATAAATACGGAGCAAAATTCCCTCAAAACCCCGTCGGAACCGGGCCTTTTGTTTTTGAGAAGTGGCAGAGAGGAGAATATGTCCAATTAAAAGCCAATGAAAATTACTGGGGAGAGAAACCCAAAATAGACACTCTTATTTTTAAATGTGTACCGGAATCTTCAACCCGGCTTATGGAACTGCAAAGCGGCCAGGTTGATGTTATTAAAGCTTTGGATCCCGGCCAACTTAGCAAAGTGGAAGAAGATGAAAAACTAGAGTTGCTCTCCGTTCCTGGAGCAAATCTCTTCTACGCAGCTTTCAATTGTACCAAGGAACCTTTTACTAATCAAAAAGTGCGCCAGGCTTTAAATCATGCTATCGATATGGATAAAATAGTTGAAGTTATTTATGAAGGAAGCGGAACCAGAGCTATTAATTCCTTGCCGCCAACTGTTTTCTCTTTTGATGAAACAGCCGGACCTTATGAATATAATCCGCAAAAAGCCAAAGAATTATTGGCGGAAGCAGGGTATCCTGATGGCTTTGAGACCAACCTCTATACCTTTATTTATGCCCGGCCGTATGTAGCTAAGCCTGTCCAAGTGGCAGAAGTAATCAAAGCCTATTTGGAAGCAGTCGGGGTTAAAGTAAACATTGTCACTAACGAGTGGGCAACCCATTCTGATATTATGGATAATATGAAACATGATATTGGCTTAAGTGGCTGGTATGACATACCTTATCCCAGCAATTTCTTGAAGGCCATGGCTTTGGAAGGTGCTAATACAGGTTATATGCCGGATGAACTGGTTGAAATGGCTAAAGCTGCCTGGGCAACTTATGACCGTGCTGAACAGGAAAAAATTTATAAGGAATTCCAACATAAGCTTTATGAGGCCGCACCTTTAATTCCTATAGCTCATAATAACTATACAGCAGCGATCAGTAAAAACGTCAAAGGTTTTGAATTGGACATTATCGGAACCGTAAGAGCCCATAAAGCGTATAAAGAATAGGTTGCCGCTAAAGTCCCTTAAGAATCCTGGGTTGCCATAGAATTTAAAGTTTGGGATCAACCAATAACCCATAAAGTAGATAAAATATTAAGTTTTAAGACTAACCCAATATTAGATAAAATAGGTCTGGGCAGAAAGATAAATCATTCTGCCCAGAAACTTTTCCTGATTTCGTTTTTAAGGAGGAGCTTATGCTTACAGTTTTAAAAGGGGCAACGATTTTTGACGGTACCGGCCGGGATGTTATTGAAAATGGATTTGTAATTATTAATGAAAAGGGAAAGATAGAGTTCGTAGGTTCATCCTATGCTCTACCGGACAGTGACCAAATTAAAGTTATAGATGTCAGTGGGAAATTCATTTTACCCGGCCTTATTGATTGTCATATTCACTTAGATCTTCACGGGATGCCGGATACTTATGAAGAAAACCTGGTGGAAGACAAATTGAGAGCCATCCGAGCAGCTCAAGAGATGGAAGCAACCTTGCAAGCTGGTTTTACAACGGTCAGAAACGCCGGTTCAGTAAATTATATTGATTTTAGCGTCCGTCAGGCGATAGAAAACGGCTGGCTAAATGGGCCGCGGATTTTAACCAGTGGACGCATCCTTTCTATTACCTGTTCCGGAACGGAATACTTTGCCGGCATGTACAGAATAGCCGATGGTTATGACGAATTTAAAAAAGCAGCCCGGGAGCAGTTAAAAGAAGGTGCGGATTTCTTGAAAATAATGGCTACAGGAGCTTTTATGAATCCCGGAGGGATACCGGGTGCCGAGCAGCCCGACTTAAAAGAAATCCAGGCTGTGGTGGAAGAAGCGGATAAGTTAGGTAAGTATGTTGCTGCTCATGCTCACGGGGCCCAAGGGATTAAAAATTCTATTCGGGCAGGAGTTCGCACTATTGAGCATGGCACCTTTGCCGATGAAGAAGCTATTGAATTAATGGTTGAAAACCAAGTCTTTTTGGTACCTACATTTGCTGTAGATTATTACTGGATGAAATACGGCCTGGAAGGCGGCGTGCCCGAACATATGCTGGAAAAAGCAGAAGAAGCCAAAGGGATCAGTATCGAAACAACCCGGAAAGCCTTGCAGGCCGGTGTGCAAGTAGCAATGGGTACCGATGCCGGAACACCTTATAACTATCACGGGGGAAATGCAATTGAGCTTTGGATCATGGTTGAAGAAGGTTTAATGACACCCCAAGAGGCAATTTTAAGTGCTACTAGAACAGCAGCTTTAGCTTGCGGTATTGAATCCGAAACGGGCACTCTGGAAAAGGGCAAATGGGCTGACCTCTTAGTAGTTGAGGGTAATCCCCTAAAGGATATCAGCATCTTAACCAAGAAAGAAAATATTCTTAAAGTTTTCAAAGAAGGCAAAAGTGTTAAATAATTATGGAAAGCAGCTATTGTCGGGCTGTTGGCACGTTTAAGGTAAGATTGACAACTGAAGAATAGTGGTATAATCTATATGTTAAATAAGCTAAAACAATGAAGAGGACAGTACTCTGAACAAGTAGCAGGCCAGAGAAAAATGCCTTAGGCTGGAAGCATTTTCTGCGATGTTCGGAAGAAGACCACCTCGGAGTGCCAGGCTGAAAATTTGAGTAAGCCGGCCGTTTGTCCGCGTTAAGGGCTTTCAAGGGAAATTGTCTTGTGGCAGGGATTTCCTGGACTCAGGATAATTTCTGAAATTGGGTGGAACCACGGTGAGGATACTCTCGTCCCATAGGGATGAGAGTTTTTATATTTTTTGAGTTTAATTATTTGAGTTTATATTTTTTAAGGAGTGAATGTTAAATGATTAATTTAACTCTTAAAGACGGTTCAGTAAAGCAAGTAGCCAAGGGAACAACCCTTGAGGAGTTAGCTCGAGCCATATCTCAAGGTTTGGCCAGGAACGCTGTGGCCGGCAAAGTGAACGGCGAGCTAAAAGACTTGTCTTTCCCCTTGCAGGAGGATGCTCAAGTCGAAATTTTAACTTTAGACAGTGAAGAAGGGCTGGAAATAATGCGCCATTCTACTTCTCACCTTCTAGCCCAGGCGGTTAAAAACCTCTTCCCTGGTACCCTGCTGGGTATTGGGCCGGCCATTGCCAACGGTTTTTACTATGATTTTGATTCCGAGCATGTCTTTACCCCTGAAGATTTAGAAAAAATTGAGCAGGAAATGAAGAGGCTGGCCAAAGAAGATTATCAGTTCACATGCCGGACAGTTTCCCGGGAGGAGGCACTCAACTATTTCCAAGAAAAAGGCGAAAAATACAAAGTTGAATTAGTTAATGACCTGCCCGAAGAAGCCCGAATATCCATGTATACACAGGGAAATTTTACGGACCTCTGTGCCGGCCCCCATGTTCCTTCTACGAAAATGATTAAAGCTTTTAAGCTGCAAAGCGTAGCCGGTGCTTACTGGCGGGGCAACGAAAAAAATAAAATGCTGCAGAGGATTTACGGTTTGGCCTTTGCCAAAGCAGCGGATTTGGAAGATTATCTCTTTAAACTGGAAGAGGCCAAAAGGCGTGATCACCGCAAACTTGGCCTGGAACTTGATCTCTTCAGCTTACATGACGAAGGGCCCGGATTCCCCTTTTTCCACCCCAAAGGCATGGTTTTAAGGAACATCTTGGAAGATTTCTGGCGCAAAGAACACCAAAAAAGAGGCTATGTCGAAATTAAAACTCCGATTATTTTACACCGTTCTTTGTGGGAACAATCCGGCCACTGGGATCACTATAAGGAAAATATGTATTTTACCAAGATTGATGACCAGGATTACTGCGTGAAACCGATGAACTGCCCCGGCGGGATGATAATGTATAAAACAAAGCTGCGTAGCTATAGGGATTTACCTATCCGTTGCGGCGAACTTGGCCTTGTGCATAGGCATGAATTGTCGGGGGCGCTCCATGGCTTGTTGCGGGTCCGTAACTTTACCCAGGACGACGCTCATATTTTCATGTTGCCTTCCCAGATTAAAGAAGAAATTATCGGAGTCATAGATCTAGTTGACTATTTCTATAAAGTGTTTGGTTTTGAGTACCATGTGGAGCTTTCCACCCGCCCGGAAAACTCCATGGGTTCCGATGAAGCTTGGGAAATGGCAACCAATGCTTTGGAAGATGCTCTAAAAGCAAAAGGGATGGATTACAAGATTAATCCCGGTGATGGAGCTTTTTACGGGCCAAAAATTGACTTCCATCTGAAAGATTGCTTGGGCCGGACCTGGCAGTGCGGGACAATTCAATTGGATTTCCAAATGCCGGAGAAATTTGATTTGACTTATATCGGGGAGGACGGGGAAAAGCACCGCCCGGTTATGATCCACAGGGTAGTTTACGGGAGTATTGAAAGGTTTATCGCTCTCCTCACCGAGCATTATGCCGGAGCTTTTCCCACTTGGCTGGCACCGGTTCAGGTGCGGATTTTACCCATTACGGATAAACAAAATGAGTATGCGAAGCAGGTCCGGGATCTCCTGAGCGAGCAGGATATTAGAGTGGAAATCGATGACCGGCGGGAAAAAATAAATTATAAAATCAGAGAAGCCCAGACCGAGAAAGTCCCCTTTGCCCTGGTAATCGGGGATAAAGAAGTCCAGGAGCAAACCGTTGCCGTCCGCCGCTATGGCGAGCAAAAAACTGAAACAATGCCCTTTGGTGATTTTGTCGCTTTAATAAAAGACGAAATCCTAAGCAAGAAAATTAGGCAAATCTGAATTAAATTTACAAGGATAACAATTATTTCATTAATCGCCTTTCTGGTTGCTACAGACCAGTTGCTACTTCCTGCGAAATTTAAACATTTAGCCTGCACCCCAAATATTAGGGGCGGGCTATTTTCCTTTTCACGGCAGCTTTATTCCTAGCAGCGTTATTTTAATTGTGCAGCTTAGGTTTTAGTGGCACCTAATTATTGTGGAGATATTTCCTTTTACGTCATGTCTTTTTATTTGTCGGTTTTTCATGTAAAATAGGGAGTGTATTGTTGTTATAAAGAAAACCCTGGTTGGAAGGAATATTGGGGATGGATAAGCTTGAGGATGGAAGAAAGCTGAAAGATTTGAGGACAGGAGATTCATTTATAACTTTTTTCTTGATTCGCAAAATCGAATGCAAGTTAACCAGTACCGGTAGCAAATATTTGGATATCCTTTTAGGTGATGCCAGCGGGGAAATTACCGCCCGGTTTTGGGATTGCAGCCCAGAGGAGGAAGCCCTCTTTGCGCCTGACATGCTGGTTAAAGTACAGGGCTCCGTTGTCGAGTGGCAGGGCAAGAAGCAAATAAAAATTGAAAGAATCCGCCCGGCAAAGGCCGAAGACGGAGTGGATATTAAGGAATTTATTCCGGCAGCTCCTTATGACCCCGAGGAAATGTATGCTGAAATTATGGCTGCCGTCCAAAGAATTGGCAATAAAAAAATAGCTGAGCTGGTGGAGTCCATCCTTAAGGATGTAAAGGAAAGACTGCTCATCCATCCTGCAGCTCTGCAAAATCATCACGCCATGCGCTCTGGTCTCCTTTACCATACTTTAACCATGCTTAAAGCAGGAGAAAAATTGCTGGAGATTTATGATTTCTTGGACCAAGACCTTCTTTTGGCAGGAATAATTTTGCACGATATTGCCAAACTGGATGAAATAGCAGCCAATGAATTGGGTTTGGCTTCAGAGTACACATTTGAAGGGCAACTCCTCGGGCATATTGTCCAAGGTATCAAGAAAATCGAGCATGCGGCTCGGGCAGTAGGATTGGATGAAGAAACATCTGTCCTGCTTCAACACATGCTCTTAAGCCACCATTATGAACCGGAATTCGGCAGCCCGAAAAGACCGATGTTTCCGGAGGCGGAGATGCTTCACTACCTGGACATTCTGGATGCAAGAATGTATGACATGCAAAAAGCCCTGTCTGCAGTTCAGCCCGGAGAATTCACTGACAGGGTTTGGCTCTTAAATAATCGGAAACTCTATAGAAAAAATCTATAGATTTAAGAAAATTAATATACTAAAAGCAATTTACTAAAGCATGATACTAATGCCTTGCGAAAAATTAATAAACTAAAGTACGAAAGCCTTTGGATGTATATTGAGCTTTGGAATAGGGGCGCTAAATCCAATTACTGTTGAAATAGGCTCCCACTGGAATGGAGATGTGGAAATTGAATTCAAGAGGAAGAAAACACACTGCTAAATGGCTTTGTTTGATTTTGATTCTGGCTTTGGCTCTTTCCGGCTGCGGTTTAGGGAACGGCGTTCAAGAAGGTTCCAGAACCGGCGACGGGGATTTTCTCAAGATAGGTTTGGTTACCGGTCAAGACGGTACTCAAGATCCTATTTACCAAAAAGCTTGGGACGGCTTTTTAAAGGCCGAACAGGAGCTTAATGTAGGTATTGGTTATATCAAGGCTAAAAACGTTAAAGAGTATCCTGCAAAGATGGCGGAATTGAAGAGCAAAGGATACCAAGTAATAGTCACTATTGGCGTTGACGCTGTTGAAGCTGTTTTGGATGCTGCCGCTAAAAATCCTGAGACTAAATATATTTGCTTGGACAGCAGTTTAACCGGCGAAATACCGGCTAATGTTTTAGGAGTAACGTATAAAGTGGAAGAAGCTTCTTTTTTAGCGGGCTATTTGGCAGGCAAAATGACCAAGTCCCGGGTGGTAGGTTTTATTTCCGGTGATAATAAAGACAACTCCCTGCGCTATTATTATGGTTATAAAGCCGGCTTGCGTCTTGCTAATCCCGGTTCGGAAATGATGAAAGGGCTCGCTGGGACATTTACCAATAAAGAAAGGCTTAAAGTAATGACCGAGCGCATGCTGAAGTCCAAAGCGGATGTTGTTTTCCATGTAGCCGGTTCGGCAGGGAAAGGCATGATTGAAACTATGGCTCAAGCCGGGAAATATTCCATCGGAGCGTATGAAGACCAAAGCCATTTGGCACCGGATAGTGTCCTAACTTCCGTAATCGTAAATCATGACGAAGTGGTTTATAAGATTATCGAAAAACTTCAAAACAAGACTCTAACTTTTGGTCAGAACAGTGTTTGCGGCTTGGCTGAGAATGCTGTGTCTCTAGCTGAACCAACTGCCGGGGTTGTTCCGGATGCTGTTTATGCCAAAGTGTTGGAATACAAGGAAAAAATTACTGCCGGAGAGCTTGTCATCCCGGCAACAGAAAATGAGTATTTGAGTTTTACAGACAATTAACAATAGACAATTAAGATGTTGACATTATTAAGTGGCAAGTATATAATACTTATGCTAAGTAGAAGCCATCCGCTTCTCACCTTATGACCGGTTGTTATAAGGTATCTGAGTGAGTTCCTAATCTTGGTTAGACTCATATTGGATAATTAGAAGACGGGTGGATCTCATTCGTCTTTTTTTATTGGCTGCTCCTGTGAAAGGCTTTTTGCGTACTTTCACTTCCCCCATGGCATCGGTTGATTCTCACCATCCATGGCTGTTTGAGGGCAAATATTATCGGAGGTGATTTCCAATTAGTAAAGATTTACGGATTAACGAAGAAATCCGGGCTCGGGAGGTTCGTCTTGTTAGTGAAGATGGCGAACAACTCGGGATTGTTCCGCTCAAAGAGGCATTGAATATTGCGATAGAGAAGGCAATGGATTTGGTAGAGATTGCGCCGACTGCCAAACCACCGGTCTGCAAGTTAATGGATTATGGAAAGTATAAGTACGAGCAGGCTAAAAAAGAAAAAGAAGCTCGCAAAAAGCAAAAGGTAGTCGAAATTAAAGAAGTCAAGCTTCGCCCAAATATTGAAAACCATGATTTTGAGACTAAAGCCCGTAATGCCCAGCGCTTTTTAAGGAGCGGGGATAAGGTTAAAGTTACTGTTATGTTTCGCGGCAGGGAGATTACTCACCCTGATCAAGGCAAGGTATTATGTCTTCGCCTGGCTGAATATCTTGGGGAAGATGCCGTTATTGAACGGGAACCCAAGGTGGAAGGCCGTAATATGGTAATGATTTTAGCTCCTACAACTCATAAACAGGACTAGGAAAAACAGGACTAGGAAAAGGGGGTTATCCGGTATGCCTAAAATGAAAACACATCGTGGAGCTGCAAAACGATTCAAGAAGACCGGAACAGGTAAAATTGTTCGCTATCATGCCTACAAAAGCCATATTCTGGAGAAAAAATCGCCTAAGCGCAAACGTAATCTTCGCAAATCAGCCGTTATGCATAAATCCGATGCTAAGCGTATCGAGCGTCTGATTGCCTATGTGAAATAGAATCTTTTACCTCAGTACGAACTGCAGAGTTAACAATTAAAGGAGGTTCTCAAAATGGCTCGTGTTAAAAGAGGCGTCAGAGCGCATGAGCGCCATAAAAAAATATTGAAATTAGCCAGAGGTTATCGTGGCCGTAAGAGCAAACTTTTTAAAATGGCCAAACAGCAAGTTGTCCGTTCCATGGCCTTTGCGTATGCTCATCGTAAACTGAGAAAACGGGATTTACGCAAACTTTGGATCACCAGGATTAATGCTGCTGCCAGATTAAACAACATTACTTACAACAGATTAATGTATGGTTTAAAACTGGCCCAAGTTAATATTAACCGCAAGATGCTGGCTGACTTGGCAGTAAATGATCCGGCAGCTTTCACCAAACTGGTAGAAATCGCTAAAGAAAAAATCGATACCGGCAGTGCTAAAGCTCAAGCCAATGCTTAAAAATTGAAAATTAAGTCC